>NZ_JPWT01000003.1:0-149249 GCF_000773065.1 Burkholderia sp. ABCPW 111
TCCTCGCGAATACGTCGAGTATTCGCTTCGTCGCAATCCTTGCGCTCGGCCCTTCTGGCGGCCAGCGCAAGCCCGTTATTAGCGGGAACAGGCCCTAGGAGGTGCCATCGATGTCCAGCTCGCCCATCCTGATGCTAGAACGTGTGAGTCCTCGAGAGAGCCTGATGATCGTCGACGGGGATTATCCGCGGCCGCGTGCGGCGGACGTGTTGTGCCGGCCCGAGAACGATCATCTTCTTCGATACGTCGTGAGCGACCCGTTCGGTTCGCACGTGTTTCCGGGTACGAGGGCGTGCTCCCGCGAACGGTTTCTTCAAAATCTTCAGGCCGAGCTGGAGGAACGAAATCCCTATTTCTTGTGGGCGACGATTCCGCTTTGCCAATACCATTGCTACTTCTGTCAATTTCCCATCGTCATGCGCAAGCGCGATGCGGCGGCGTTTCGCGAGCAGGCTCGAAACTGGGTCGAGCTGAACATCGCCGAGGCCAGGCTGTGGCTGACGCGGGTGCCTGCGTTACGCGACGCTCCGGTTGGAGAGTTTTGCCTGTTCGGCGGAACGCCCACTCTTTTGCCCGACGATCTGCTGGCCGAGCTTCTCGATTTCTACCGGTCGAATTTCGGGTTCAACGCCGGCACCACCATTCGCATCGAGGGCAGCCCAGACAGCCTCACGAGCGACAAGCTCGCGCTTCTCCATGAAAAAGGATGCCGAAAGATCACCTACGGCATTCAGTCTTTCGACGATCGGCTGGTTGCGCTCGCCGGGCGAGAACACACGGCCGAGGAAGCCCGGGCGGTCATTCGCGACGCGTTCCGGTTGGGCTTCGAGCGGGTGGACGGCGATCTGATCTATGGATTGCTCGATCAACGTGTCGCGGGTTTCTGTCACGACGTTCGGCGCATGCTGGAACTGGGTTACAGCACGGTCGTGATGACGAAGCTGCACCTTCGCGCGTTCGGCGAAACCGGCACCGCGATCGCGGGCGTTCCCGCCAGGTGGCAGAGCCCGGCGAGCAGGGCGCGTGCATCGCGGGAGGGCCATCGCTGGCCGAGCTTGGGCGAGCAATATCAGATGCGCGAGGCGGCAGTCGCGTTGCTGGAGGACGCCGGGCTCTTCGAGTATCCGACCATGTATTTCCAGAAGCCGCAAACCGGATGCGGACGATGGAAGTCGCTCGTCCTCGATCAGGACAAGCAGTTCGCCGAAGTCGGAATCGGGTTGGGGGGCAGTTCCGCGACTCGGCGTTGCGCGGCTAACGTCGTGACGCGGCCGGGAGAGTACGTCGATGCGATCGCAAGCGGGGAATTGCCGCTCGAGCAGTCGGAAATGAGCGCGGAAGAGGAGATCGCCAGCTCGATGCGCCGCGCGCTCACCACGTGCCAGCCGCTTAGAGACGATTGGCATCGCGCGAGGTTCGCCGGCAGCTCGCTCTTCGATCAGCGCTGGAAACCGGTGTTTCAGAGCCTGGAGCAGCGAGGGCTCGCGACGATTCGACCCGCGGAGGGCACGGTCGCGCTCACCGGCGTCGGCAAGACGCTGGTCGAGGCCATCGTCAACACGGAGATTCGCTGAGCGGTTGTTCGAACACGCGATGGGGCCGCGCCCCGCCGGCCTGTTGAAGCCGCGCGCATTCGGCCGTCGAGCGACGGACGAGTCTTGCCCGGACGCGATCGAGAGAAAGCTGCGTCGCGATTCCGCCAGCGTCGTCATGGCGGGCGAAGGGGGGCCGATGCGTGGGCCCACTGTCGGGCTCGTCGAACGCGTCGGGGCCGATGGCCGCGGCGCGTTTCGATACGATGCCGAAGCAACGCCGGACGGTGGCGCCGACGCGCCCCGCGTTGACGATGACGTGCTCGCAGCCGCGCATCATGATCGCGTGTCGGCGCGGCGTCGCAGCCGGGCGGCGATATAAGGCGCGTCGAGATGGAACCCGGCTACCGTTCCAGAGGACTGCGTACGAAGTCCGTGGAAGCCCAGCCAAAAGAAGCCTTCGACCGGCGTTTCGCAGGATGCGGGCAGTCCGCGAGAATTCAGTGCCCGGCGGACCGCGTCGATCCGCAGCCAGCTCAGGTCGGTGCGCCAGCCTGTCGCCCACACGACGGCGCGGATGCCGTGCTCGCGCAGCGCCAGGCGCGCGGGAGGAGTCGACGCGAGCAGCGGGGGATAGGGCTGCCATGCCGGCTCGATGGTCGGTGGCGGATACCGTGCCCGCTCGCTCGCGTTGCGGCTTGCGATCCAGCGCTCGATGCGATCGATCAGTTCCCGGCAGCCTTGCGATGCGCATGCAACGTTGGCGTGCAGATCCTCGTCGAACGTCGCGATTGCGCCGTCCGGCGAGATGCCGTTCAGTCGCCCTAACAATTGAACGCCGAGCCGAGCCAATGAATGGTGAGAAATCGGATGATCGTGGCCGACGATGGGCATGCGGTCGTGTTGCCCGGCGGAATGCGCGAATGGGCTCGCCGGCGCGCGCAGCAGCCCGATGCGGTCCAGCCAGAACATGATGTCCTCGCCGCGGTAGCTGCGTGGGGTTCCCTCGACTCTCGACGTCGCCAGGTACACGCGGCGGCCGGCCCCGGCCAGTTCCTCGCTGAGCTGCACGCCCGTTTGTCCGCCGCCGACCACCAGAATCGAGCCGTCCTGGACGGCCGAAGGGTTCGTATATGTCCCGACGTGAAGTTGTTGCACGTCGGTGCGCAGATGCCGCGCAAAGTCGGGAATGCTCACGAGTTGATAATTGCCTGGCGCGGCGACGACGTTCAGCGCGTCGTAGCGCTGCGGGCCATCGTCGCTTTCGACGTGTATCCGGAAACGCCCGCCTTCGATCCGCTCGACCGAGCAGACCCGGCAGTGCTCGCGAATGGGAAAGCGCCGCTGTGCGATGCATGCGTCCCACATCCGTACGATCTCTTCGAGCGGGATGCTTCGCCGGGTGCTGGGAAATCCGTCGGTTTGCCCCATCAGCCGTGAATAGGCGAGCGGAGAGTTGATTCTGAACGAATCCCAGCGCGCCGAGCGCCATTGTTCGAGTGCGCGCGCCTTCTCCAGCACCACATGTTCGCGCCTCTCGCGCTGCAGGACGTAGCTCATGCAAAGGCCCGCGTGACCGGCGCCGATCACGACGGTGTCGATGCGCTTGTCTCGTCGCGTGCTCTCCGTCGACCGTGTCATGCCGTTACAGAATCAGCATGCTGTCGCCGAACATGTCGAATTCGTATTCCCCCATCTCGAGAATCTCCGCGTAGCCGCGCATGAGGAGATCCTTGCCCGCGAAAGCCGCGGTCAGCACGATGTGGCTCGATCGCGGGCGATGCAGGTTCGTGAGCAGCCCGTCCGCGATCTTGAACTCGAATCCGGGATAGATGTAGAGCTCGGTCCATCCCGCTTGGGCGCGGAGGGCGGCGCCCGGCTCGCCATGCGCCGCGAGCGATTCCAGCGTTCGCATGGCCGTCGTGCCGATGGCTATGATGCGGCGCTTCTCCGCGCGCGCGCGGTTGATTTGCTCGGCTGCCTCGGCGCTCACTTCGAAGTACTCGGGCCTCACCTTGTGATGCTCGATCTCGTCCTCGCTGATATGGCGAACCGCGAGGATTTCCGTCGCGCCGACATGCAGCGTGACGTAAGCGAATTCCACGCCTTTTTCGGCGATTTCCTTTAGCACGTCGGCGGAGAAATGCAGGCCTGCTGAAGGAATTTCCAGCGAGCCGGGCTTCTTGGCATAGACGGAGCGGTAGGCGTCGCGCCTGGTGCTCCAGTAAGCCGGGTTCAGTTGGAGCTCGTCGTCGCAGCGCCATCCGTATCGATCGAGGACGCGAGCCAATTCCTCGGCGGGTTCGAATCGCGCCCGCCAGAGTCGGTCCGGCTGTGGCGCGAGCAGCGTGCAGGTGAGGCGGTCGTCGTCGGTGGAGGTCAGCGTGAGGCCGGCTTTCGGCGACAGGGAAGACCGGAGCTCGACGATGTTGGTTCCGTCCGGCTCGTGACCGTACACGATCACATGGGCCGATTCGTCGGCATGCTGGAACGACAACGTGTTCGACAGCATGTAGCTGTCGTTGAACACCAGGAGATCGCCCGGATGAAGATGGTCGGAAATCGTCGAGAAGACCGTGTGCTCGATCGTTGCCGCCGCGCGATCGAGAACGATCATTTTGCCGCTGTCGCGACGCCTGCCGCGCAATTCGGCGGGATCGGTCGGCATGGCATTCCGATCAAGGCCGAAATCAAAATCGTCGGTTTTCATCGTTTATTGTCCTTTGTAGTTCATTTTTTTGAACTGAATCCGATGAGTCGGCATGCGCGTATGCGCGGCAATCATTCTTGGTCGATGCGCGTCGTTGTATTGTCTTCGGCGCCGCAAGATGAATTGAACCATGCAGATCTAACCGAAGGAAGGCGTTTAAACAGGCCGGAGCTTTCGGTGTCTTGGTCATTTACAGACTAGGACATGCCGTATCCGTTTTCAAATAAATAGAGAAATCGAAGCGCACCTTTATTGGGGTTTGCGTCACTCGCGAAATTGGCGTCATTCGGTTGCTTACGGCATGCCGGGACGGTCGGCGAATGCTTGCGGCCGCTCGCCGGCATGGGCGCTCCGGGGCGGGGCGACGAACCGAAATGCGTGATCGGCCGGCAGTCCCCATTCGGGCTCGACAGGAACGATTTCGAGAGTGGATGAGTAATACGCTCCGGACGCCATTGCGCCGGCCGCGACGATCCTCTTCTATCGGAATCGGCGGTGGTCTGGCGTATTGGGGAAGAAGCGCATATGCCGAATTGAATATATCGAGGCGCCGAGAATTAAGCCGTCGGCATGACGAAATATTCGAAGAGCAAGCCGTGTCGATGAGAGTTGATCGAGCAATTTCCCATGAGCGCCACGGGCTCGGCCACAGACTTTTTCCGGCGCGAATTGCGGCGGGTCTATGGGCGCATGCATCACGGAAATGAATGGCGCGCCGGGTCGGCTCGGGATTGCGCGGTCGCGCTGCCGGACCGTCGGCGTCGGCTGCCGACTGCGAGGATCACGCCGCGGTTGATTGCGGGTGCGAGCCGCGGCCCGATTCAGGACAGCAGGACATCAAAACATCGCTCGATCGATCGGCGCTGATGCGGGCGGCTTATGCATCGCGACGATTGCCGGCCGCGGCCATTTCCCCCTAGGAGCCGGCCGCGACCCTACCGTTCTCCCCGACGAGCCTCATCGGTCGACCCGCGTGCATTCGCGGCGCGCGCTTCTCTCGAGCGCGGCGCGTTTCCGCGCCCGTTCGCGCGGCTACAGCGGCATCGCGCTCGTGCACTTGATCTCGTCGAGACACACGCTCGAATGCACGCCGCTCACGCCGGGGATGCGCATCAGCGTGTCGAGCAGGAACGTCGACAAACCCTTCAGATCCGCGGCGACGACTTTCAGCACGTAGTCGATATCGCCCGTGACCGAAAAACACTCCTGAATCTGCGCGAGCTCGGAGACGAGCTTCTGGAACGTCGACAAGTCGCGAATGTGGCCTCGCTCCATCGTCACCTGGACGAACGCGGTGACGCCGAAGCCGAGCGTGTCGGCGTCGAGCCGGGTTTCGTAGCGCTTGATGGCGCCGAGTTCCTCGAGGCGCCGGTGCCGCCGCAGCGTCTGCGCGGGCGACAGCCCGACGGCCTTGGCCAGCTCCAGATTGGAGATGCGGCCGTTTTCCTGCAGGATCTCGAGCAGATGGCGATCGATGCGATCAAGAAGCGGTTCTTGCATTTTTGTTTCCTTAGCTGTCTCCCGGATGCAATTTTATCTCATAATGTAGGGTTTGCATGAAGGGCTTACGAAACCCCATTTCATCCTGCCGGCGATAAACTGAGCCCCGATTTTTGCGCGAGATCAATGAAAAATCGGTGCGCGCACGCACGCACGCACGGGCGGGGAGCGGTTTTCCCGCCCGACGCACGACGACGCACGCCGCGCAGGAATTCGGCATCCCCAGCCCGGCCGCTCGCCGCGACATCCGCGCGCGGCCGGAAACAAGTGCACGGCGCCCGGCCGGGTCCGAAGGCGCACCGCCTCCAGAAAGGGCGGATGAGACGGAGAAGACATGGTTTCAGAACAGGACAACGACGGCCTGAAGCGAGGGCTGAAGAACCGCCACATTCAGCTGATCGCGCTAGGCGGCGCGATCGGCACGGGGCTTTTTCTCGGCATTGCTCAGACGATTCAGATGGCGGGGCCGTCGGTGCTGCTCGGCTATGCGATCGCCGGTGTCGTCGCGTTCTTCATCATGCGGCAGCTGGGCGAGATGGTCGTCGACGAGCCCGTCGCCGGCTCGTTCAGCTATTTCGCGAACAAATACTGCGGGCACTTCACGGGCTTTTTGTCCGGCTGGAACTACTGGGTGCTGTACGTGCTCGTGAGCATGGCCGAGCTGTCGGCGGTCGGCATCTACGTCCAGTACTGGTGGCCGGGCGTGCCGACATGGATCTCGGCGCTCGTGTTCTTCGTCGCGATCAACGCGGTGAACCTCGCGAGCGTCAAGTCGTATGGCGAAACCGAATTCTGGTTCTCGATCATCAAGGTGGCCGCGATCGTCGGGATGATCGGCTTCGGCGGCTATCTGCTGCTGGCCGGGCACGCGGGCCCGGACGCCGGCGTCGCGAACCTGTGGCGGCACGGCGGCTTCTTCCCGAACGGCATCGGCGGCCTCGCGATGGCGATGGCGGTCATCATGTTCTCGTTCGGCGGGCTCGAGCTCGTCGGCATCACGGCCGCCGAGGCGAACGACCCGTCGCACAGCATCCCGCGCGCGACGAACCAGGTGATCTACCGCATCCTGATTTTCTACATCGGCGCGCTCGGCGTGCTGCTGTCGCTGTATCCGTGGCAGAAAGTCGTGACGGGCGGCAGCCCGTTCGTGCTGATCTTCCACGCGCTGTCGAGCGACGTCGCCGCGAACGTGCTGAACGTCGTCGTGCTGACTGCCGCGCTGTCGGTCTACAACAGCTGCGTCTATTGCAACAGCCGGATGCTGTACGGCCTCGCGCGGCAGGGCAACGCGCCGCAGGCGCTCGCGCGCGTGAACCGGCGCGGCATCCCGATCGCGGCGCTCGGCATGTCCGCGTTCGCGACCGCGCTCTGTGTGGTGATCAACTATTTCATGCCGGGCAAGGCGTTCGAGCTGTTGATGGGACTCGTCGTATCGGCGATCATCATCAACTGGGCGATGATCAGCGTGATCCACCTGCGGTTCCGTCAGGCCAAGCGCGCGGCGGGCGAGCAGACGCGCTTCAAGAGTCTCGGCTATCCGCTGACGAACTATCTCTGTCTCGCATTCATGGCGGCCATCCTCGTCGTCATGTTCCGGACGCCCGATCTGCGCCTGTCGGTCTACCTGATCCCCGTGTGGCTGGCGGTGCTCGCGATCGGCTACCGGTTCCGCCAGCGCGGCGCCGGCTATGCGCTCGGCGACGGCGTCTCGGCCCGTTGACCCCGATTTTTCTTCATCAGTCAGAAACCGCCATGTTTGAACATATCGATGCATACCCCGGCGATCCGATTCTCACGCTGAACGAGAACTTTCAGAAAGATCCGCGCACGCGCAAGGTCAATCTGAGCATCGGCATCTATTTCGACGACGACGGCCGGATTCCGGTGATGGGCGCCGTGCGCGAGGCCGAGGCCGCCGTGCAGCGCGAGTCCGGTCCGAAGCCGTATCTGCCGATGACGGGGCTCGCGTCGTATCGCGACGCGGTGCAGGCGGTCGTGTTCGGCGAGGAGAGCGCCGCGCGCGCGGCCGGATGCGTCGCGACGGTCCAGACGCTGGGCGGCTCGGGCGCGCTCAAGGTGGGCGCGGACTTCATCAAGCGCTATTTCCCGGATTCGCAGGTGTGGATCAGCGATCCGAGCTGGGAGAATCATCGGTTCATCTTCGAGCGCGCGGGCTTCACGGTCAACACGTACCCGTACTACGACGAGGCGACGGGCGGCCTGAAGTTCGACGCGATGCTGGCCGCGATCGACGCGCTGCCGAAGAAGAGCGTGGTGCTGCTGCACGCGTGCTGCCACAACCCGACGGGCGTCGATCTCGACGACGCGCAGTGGCTGAAGCTGATCGACGTGCTGCAGGCGCGCGAGTTGCTGCCGTTCGTCGACATGGCGTATCAGGGCTTCGGCGCGGGTCTCGCGGCCGACGCGTTCGCGATCCGCGAGCTCGCGCGCCGCGGCGTGCCTGCGTTCGTCGCGAACTCGTTCTCGAAGAATTTCTCGCTGTACGGCGAGCGCGTGGGCGCGCTGTCGGTGATCTGCGACGACGCGGCGGCGGCCGAGCGCGTGCTCGGCCAGCTCGCGGGCGCGGTGCGGTCGAACTACAGCAATCCGCCGACCTACGGCGCGAAGATCGTCGCGCGGGTGCTGACGACGCCCGCGCTGCGCGCGCAATGGGAGGAAGAGCTCGCGGCGATGTGCCGGCGCATCGCGAAGATGCGCAGCGCGATCCACGACGGCCTGCGCGCGCACGTGCACGGCGAGGCGCTGTCGCGCTACGTGAAGCAGCGCGGAATGTTCACGTATACGGGGCTCACTGAAGCGCAGGTCGATTGCCTGCGCGAGCAGCACGGCGTGTACGTGCTGCGCTCGGGCCGGATGTGCGTCGCCGGGCTGAACGAAGCGAACGTCGGCATCGTCGCGGAAGCGATCGGCGCCGTGATCGCGAGCGGCGTTTGACGCGGTGACGCGCGCGGGCGCGCGGGGCCGGTCGGGAAGCCGGGTTGCGGCGCGCCCGGCGTGTTTGGGGAGCGGCGCTGCGCTGCGTGCCTTCGGCCGCGCGCCGGTGCCGCATCGACAGGCGCGGGCGGCGGCGCGACGTGGCTGCCGCCTCGGTGCCGCTGTCGTGTCGCTGTCGTGTCGCCGTTTGCGTAAGACGATGAGCCGTGGGCCGGCGGCGATGGATGTGCATCGTCCGCCGGGGCTTTGCGTGAACGTGTGCGCGCCGGCCACTCTGAACGGGAGTCCAGCATGAGCATCAGCATCGTCCAACTCGGCAAGCCGCGCGCCGGCGACGAGGGCTTGCGGATCGGCACCGTGCGCCGTCCGCCGCGCGGCGTGCCGAAGGAAGAATTCGCGTCGCGCGACTATTACGACGTCTGGCTGCCGACGCTGTCGCCGAGTCCGGAGCTCGTCTCCGAAGCGCTGGCGGCGCAAACCGACGCCGAATGGAAGGCGTTCGCGCGCAAGTTCCGCGCCGAGATGAAGCATGGCGACGCGAGCAAGGTGCTCGACGTGCTCGCCGCGTTGTCGGCGACGTCGAATTTCGCGATCGGTTGCTATTGCGACAACGAGGCGCGTTGTCACCGCGGTATCCTGCGCGAGCTGCTCGCGGAGCGCGGGGCGTCGATTCGTTCGTGATCGGCGGGGTTTGGGGCGCGGGACGTTGCGCGCGAGACTCGATCGCGGCGTCATCCGCGACGCCTCTCATGCGAGGGCGCAGACTTTGCGATCGCGATCGTGGGCACTCGTCGGATACGGGGTGTCCGCTTTCACCGGACGCGGATGCATCGGCACCTGCGAAACACGCGGCGAGTGGCTGTGCAACGTGCTTTGCGAAGCGGAGCCGTACATCGATCGCCTTGCGTCCGGCGCGTCATGCGAAGGATGCGCTGATCCAATTCGCTGTCGCGACTGATGACCATGGATGCCAACGGCGCACGTGCCGACCGGCCACTCGGCGCGCATCGAGCAGGTTGCGTGGGAATGCGATGCCGGGAGGCGGGCGGACGACGACGCCACGTTTGTCGCTCGCGCTCGCGTAGCTTGCGACGTGCTTCTCGATTTCGCCCGGCACGGCTGCCCTCATCCGGTTTGACTCCATTCGATTCCGGCAATGCGGCACGATTCGCTGCCCTTGGCGTTGCCGACTTTCGGCCGAACTGCAGTCGGCCAGCGGTTCCGCCTCAGTAGGTTTGCTTGAACCCTTGACTCCAAGCTCCCTGGCTGCTGATCGAGTCGGGCTCGTTGGCTCGTTGCCTGGCGCGCGGCCTCACGATCATGGTCAACCGGCGGCGAGCGGTATCGTCCGGATGCGCGACCCGCTGCGGAATCGGGACGCGACGTTGGCGCCGAGGCCGTCGGCAACTGAGCGCCAAGGCTTGCCGGGAAGGCCCGCGATGACGAACCTGATTGGCCTGATCGGTGCGCAACCGGCCGGTTGCCTCTTGCCCGTATGTGGCCGGAGTTCGGAGCAGGTCGTCGCGCGCTTCGGCTTGCGTGCAACGCGCGTCGATTTCCAGGCCGCAGACGGCAGCCGTATCGTTCGCGACGGCTCTGATGCGTTCGGCGACGCATTCGGTAAGTTGCTCGAGGCGCGCTTGAGCGTTCGTTGATCGCGGGTCGGTCAGCCCGGCTTCTTCGGCCGCGAACCGTCAAAGCGTTTGCTGCGGATGCGTCTTGCCGGACGCTCGGCGCCACCCGGCGCTCGAATGGCGGCGGACGTACGTGCCGATCTGCCCTTTGACGGGCCGTCGGCCGCGCGCTCCGTCCTATTCGCAGCGGCCGATCATGTTCGGATATCGCGACGGTGCGCGACTTTTCCTTTCGGCCATTGCACTCGACTCCGTCGATTGCCGGCCTGGCATCCCCACGCTCGCAGCAGGCTTTGTCCATGCGCTTCCTCCTCCCGGCTGCCTTGCCGCCGGATGTCGGCGCGCGCGGTCGCCTTCACGTTCTCGGCGGTTTCACTCAATGAACCGCGATATTCCGGGAGCAATGTTCCGGAAGCAACGGCGGTGCAGCCGAATTCATTCGGAACATCAATATCATTCGCGAGATATCCGGGTTTCAGGAAGTTCATAAATGCGTATCGATTTAAAGAAGTATTGGTTGCGCCGGAATTGCATGATGTACTTAATACGGAAAATATCAAAAGCAATGCTTGCAACGTGATTTCAATTCCTTTAGATTTGGTTGACTGCTAATTCAATTGGATAAGAACTAAGAACTATGAACTGCCGATGTGCATTATTGGAGGGGTGGGGGTACTAGTTCTCGGCGAGAAATAAACGATCTTCAACCAGGGAAAATGGAGTTCACATGAATCTTTTGGATGTGGAAGTGCATGCGACATCTCATGATCTGGATCAAGATTTTCCAACGGACCTTAAAGTTTCGGCCGGCGGACATGAAATAGACGTTGATGACGGAAGTACCGCTTACGGCTATGTCCAAGAGGGAATACTGACGATTTATCATCCCTGTTTCACGCAGGATTTGACGTCCGGCATGTTCTTTTCAGTGCCGGGCCCCGCGCGCCTCAGTCCGTTTATCGGCATGGCGTGCATCCGGAACGAGTATCAGGGCGTCAACATGTCCGGCGGCCCGGTCGAAATTCTGGGCCGGCTCAAATATATCGACGGATGCTCGGACAGCTTGCTTGTCGCGCCGGTCATCAAAGGCGATCCCTGCCTCAACTATCTGTATGTCCCGCCTCATCTCGATCAGACGGCGCATACCCATCCATCCGTACGGATCGGCGTTGTGATCGATGGTTGCGGCTATTGTTTGTCCAAGGACGAGAGGCACGAGCTAACCGCCGGCAAGATATTCATTTTGCCGCGTGACGAGGTTCATAGCTTCCATACCGAAGAGGATTGTCTGAGAATCGTCGTATATCACCCGGATTCCGATTTCGGACCTACTCACGAAACTCACCCGATGATAAATCGAACGTTGGTGAATGGAGAATCCCTGGCAGGGGAAAACCAATATCGAACCCGCAAGATTCAAAGACTCGTCACCGAATAAGATCGCCATCCCATGCAGAGCGATGTTCGTCCCGGATCTTTATCCGTCCAAGTCACTCATGACGCGTTGACTGGTGAATTACCCTCAATACCTACCTGGCTGAATGACGTTCGGCAGGAGTCGTCCCAATTGCCTTGGTCCGAGGGGAAAATCGCCGGTTCGACCAAACTCAGTCTGGGTGAATTCACACGAAGGCTCAAACAGGCCGAGATTTGCGATAGCGACATAATCGCAGTGCCCGGCGCCGTCGTTGTTCTTCCATGGGGCGTCGAGTTGTGCGAGCGGTTCGCGCAACTCGTTCGGGGTATTTATGGAGAGCTGGAACTTCAGGAATACGCGTACCCGCAAGTGGTTCCCGAGAGTTGCTTCAGCCCCATGGCCGACCTGCTGGATCTGCGGCGTTGCTTGCTGCGCGTCGGAACTGAACAGGACTCGAAGGAGGACCGAACGCGCGGCGTCCTGACACCGACCGGGGAGCAAGTGATCGCGAATCATTGGCGGCATATGGTTAGCCGATTCGATACGTTGCCGATTCGGCTATACCAGCGCGCACGTTACTTCCGGCCAATCAGCTCCGCGGATCGAAGCGGCAAGGGGGTATTTTCGGCGCTCGAGGCGCCTGACGTATTCGAGTTTCACTGTTGTCATGCGACTGAAGCGGCCGCGTCGGACGACATTCGGAGGCTGGCCCGAGGCCTGCTGGAAATGAGCGATGCGCTGCCGCTTCCCCAGTTCATCGGCGTTCGCCCTCCATGGGGCAATCGCAACGATTTGTATGAATGGGGTGTCGGCGGCGACACGCCATTGCTCAGCGGCGAATGCGTGCAAACGTCCGCCGTGTATTGCCAAGGGCAAAGGATATCGCGCCGCTACGATATCGGCTTCGGCAAGAACGAGCAGCGCCGGCATGCGTGGCAGGTCGACGGGTTCGTCAGCCGACGCATGATGTATGCGCAGCTTGGCTTGTCCACGCTTGCCGATGGATCGTTGATCGTTCATCCGAATCTGGCTCCGATCCAGATCGCGGTATTGGCTCGGAGTCAATTCGAGGACGAACGTCAAGCGCTGCGATCGACATTCGACGAAATCAAATCCCGCGGGCTTCGCGCGACGATCGATTTCGTGGCCGACGCACAGGTGATGAAAGCGCGCATCAAGCAGTTGCGCGCTCGGGGGGTACCGCTGCTGCTGCTTTACTTTGGCCGACGCCACGTGCAGGACGCCGCCCGAATCCGACTATGCCGGCCGGACAACGAGCAGGAGCTGGCGATCGACGAAAACGACGATCTCCCCGACGTGCTCTCGAAGGCGCTGGCCGACGTCGAAGCATCGGTGAATCGGCTCGTCCATTCCCAAGTGCGTTCACTGGTCTCTTTCGCGCAAACCGAGGCGCAAGCCAAGGAGATGCTGGCTGCGCGCAAGTGCGTGATCGCTCCGATTGCGCCCACCCGAGCGAATGTCGAGGCAGTCGCGAACTGGCGCATGGGAGAACTGTGCAGCTTCGCGGCCGCGGAAGACGTTGCGCCCTGCATTTTTTCAGGCAGGCCGACTCGCGCTCGCGCACTTCTGTCGCGCCGCATCTGACATCCAACTTCACGAAATTCATGGCTGAAAGGAGAAGACAATGACTGTCAACACCGTCGATCAATTGGAGTTGATCGTGGGGCCGGTTCGCTTGCCGCTGAAGATCGAGGATTCCGTTCATTATTTCTCGCTGCATTACTTCGAATTTCAGGGGAAGCGTTGGGCGAGCGCCGCGCTCAACGATCTGTCCGAACTGGATGCCGTCCCGCTTCGCATCGAGTCCGCCTGTTTTTTTGGCCACGTGATGCATTCGCAGCAATGCGACTGCGGCTTCCAACTCGACGAGGCTTTTCGCCGCATCGTGCAGCGCAACGGGGGACTCGTCATCTACGGCATCGATCAGGATGCGCGAGGGCTGGGCATAGAAAAGCACTTCAGAATTTACGACTACCGGCAGAACCATCATCTGGACACCGACGAAGTCTATAAACGCTTTCATGCGCCTTTGGACAGCCGGTCTTACGAAGCGGTTGCGGCAATCCTCCGCTTTCTGGACGTGGAGAAGATCCTGCTGATGTCCAACAACCGCGCTCGGCTTGCCTTCCTTCGCGCTGAGGGATTTCAAGTCGAGCGGGATCAGATCGAGGCGCCGCTCACGCGATACAACATGGCCACCATGATGCTCGAAAAGGAGGATCTCGCGTATCAGTGGAGCTTCAAGACGCACAGCGAGTGGCTGCGCCCATTGCAAGACAAGGTGGATGGTCATCCCGACTCATTCGCGGCCTGCATCGTCAAGGACAATCAGGCCGTCGTGGCCGAGTGGCAAGGAGCGGACTGGAACGTGGCGCTCAACCTGCTAGCGACGCACGAAGGCGGCGAGGATGGAAATCTCGTCATTTACCTGAGCGATTTGCCGCGGCTGGACGAATTGGCGCTTTATGCCTCCACCGGCGCGCGTTTCGTGGTCGTTCCGTTTGCCGTCATTCCGGACTATCTGCTGAGCGAGGCTCAGCGGCAGGGCCTCAAGCTGCAAGACTGGGAAAGAAACAATCAATATCGCACGGCCCGCCCGCAATGGCGGCTGACTGAACACGGGCGCGACGCGCACGTATATCAGCGTGGCGACGAGCGTCGCGTCTATCGCGCGGGCGACGCCGCCGCCGATTGAGCCAGCCGATGCCCAGTCCGGCTCTTTCCCTGTCGCGCCAGGATGCGCTTGCCGTCATGTTGGACGATGCGTCAGCCTGCCTGATGGTGGACAGCTTCAACGGCGCGCCGGCGAACATGCGGCCATATCGCTTTTTCAACCCGTTCCTGTGTTGGCCCGAGCCCGCTATTCCGGTGCCGGGCCAGCCGGGGCGGCTGGCCCGTTCCGTCGAGTCGATATGGCAAGGATTGAAGCTCGTCGATGGCCGGACGGAATTCGATCAGTTCTCGTCGACCCCGCGCAAACGTCCGACTGACGCCGAACGGCGCGTGCTTGCCGGCTACCGCTACCAGGACAGCTGCTTTGCCTATGGCGACCGAAGGCTCGATCTGCTGGCGGCGCGCTTCCTGATCTACCTGCCGAGCTACTTGTTCGTGCTGGACAAGCTCGCGCCGGAAACGCTGTTGCGAGCGTTGCGCGATCACATCGACCATGTCGGGCCGGTATTGTTCTATGACTGGGATGCCAACCAGGACATCACGGATACGTCCGCGTCGTTCAGTCACTCGGCCATTCTCGCGTCGTGGTTCAACGGCTCATTGGAAGAACAGTACTTCTTCGCGGCGCGGCAATGCCTGTCGAGATCCGATTGGCGGATCTTCGAAGCCGGAGTGGACGCGTTGCTCGGACGCTATCGCGACTTCAATCGAGATCAATCATGACATTGAATCCGAATTTGGCTCGTAATCTGTATTGGCGATGTGAAAAATTTCAAGGGCGATCGGATGTCGCCCATCGTCTGCGCTGGCTCGAGGAGACCCAGTATCTGTCGCCGAGGGATTGCCGCGAGCTTCAGATGAAGAAGCTGCACGCGCTGTTGACTCATGCTTACGAGAGCGTGCCTTACTACACGCGCATCTTCCGAGAGCGCAGCCTCGTGCCCGACGATTTCGGTTCGCTCGCCGATTTACGGAAATTACCGCTGCTGACTCGCCAGGCGCTCATCACCCATCAGGACGATCTGATTTCGAGTCGCGCCGATCGCGGCAGCCTGCAGGTCAACTACAGCAGCGGCTCGACCGGCAGGCGCGCGCGTTTCGTGCAGGACCGCAACTTTCGATTGTGGATGAGGGCCCATCAGCTACGCACCTATCAGTGGTGCGCGAACTGGAAAATCGGCGAGCCTTTCGCGCTCCTATGGGGGTCCTCGATTTACTGGGATTTGAAGAGCGTGTCCGACCGATTGAGGAACGTATTGAGCAATCGCCGCGAGTTCAACACGTTCCGCCTGTCGCCGGACCTGATCGCTCAATTCACGCGCAGCCTCGCGCGCTTCAATCCGGTGTTGATCAGCACCTATACCAACGCGATGCACCTCATCGCTCGGCAAGCCGAGCGGGAATCTCTGGCCGTTCCGGCATTGAGGGCGATTCAGGGCACCTCGGAGCCGCTTCCTCCCATCGTTCGCGAACGGCTGAAGAGAATTTTTGGATGCGAGATCTACGACAAGTACGGTTCACGCGAATCCAATATCGTTTCGCACGAAAGTCCGAGACATGACGGGATGCTCATCCAGGTGGAAAACGTCGCGGAGGAGTTCATTCGCGACGATGGTGCAGCCTGCGCGCCGGGCGAAGTCGGGCGAGTCGTGTTGACCACGCTGAACAATTTCGCGATGCCGCTGATCCGATATGAAACCAGCGATCTCGCGTCGCCCGTGTCCGGCCACTGCGCATCCGGCATGGGATTGCCTCGCATGAGCCACGTGGCGGGCCGGCAGCAGGATCTGATCGTCACGCCGGACGGCGCCTATGTCGATGCGTATTTCTTCTCGTTCCTCATCATGAGCTTCGAGGAGATCGAGTGGTTTCAGGTGGTGCAAGAGGTCGCCGATCAACTGCGAATCCGGCTGCTCGCGCCAGCGGGCATCACCCGCGAGCGGCGCGACGCCATCGTCGAGCGCATTCATCATCACACGGGCTATCCGTTTCGCATCGAATTCGAACAGCTGGACCGAATGCCTGAGTCGCCTACCGGGAAATTTCGCCTATGCGTGTCGGCGTTGAGCGACGTCGGAACGAGCCAGACCGTCTTCTCATGAGCGCCGCCGTCATCTCCGTCGCCGGCATGCGCGAATTGGCGCAACGCGCGCTCATCCGGCATCGCGTATCGAGCGAGCTGAGCGCGCAGGTCGTCGCCGATTTGCTGGAAAACGAATTGGTCGGCTATCCGTCGCATGGATTGCTTCGACTGGTCGACTACGTCGACGACATTCGCGCCAACCGATTGGACCCCGCCGCGCGCCCCCGGATTGTTCGATGTGACGCCAATGTCGCCATCGTCGACGGGCATCGCGCATTCGGCGTTCTGGTGCGTCGAGCGATCGTCGACGCGCTGCGGCAGCAGGCATGTGACCATGCGGTGGCCGTGGTTTGCCTTCGTGAAGCGCCCCATCTGGGCCGCTTGGCGGCAATTGGCCGAGCGCTCGCCGGTGCGAGCGAGCATCCGCTTGCCGTCATGGGGTTCTGCAATTTCCGGGGGCGGGGCCTGAGAGTCGCCGCTCCCGGCGGCAAGCTGGCGCGGCTTTGCACCAATCCATTGCTGTTGGCTTTTCCTTCCGACGATGCGGACCCCATCGTGTTGGACATGAGCACGTCCGCCGTGTCGGAAGGTTACATCCGGCGCTCGGCGTTGGAAGGCCGGCCGCTGCCGCCGGGCTGCCTCACGAACGCGGAAGGCCAATCGGAACTCGACCCGTCCACGCTCTATGCGACTCCGCCGCAGGCCACGATGGAGCCGCTCGGCGGGAAATTGGCGGGCCACAAAGGTTACGCGCTGGCCGTCGCGATGGAGATGTTCGCGGGCGCGTTGGCGGGCGCCGACCATGTCGCCCAGCCGGGCGAGCCGGGAAATGGCGGCATGTTCATCGCAATCGACCCCGCACGCCTTCCTCCCGGCCTCGCCGCGGCTCGATCCGCCGCCTCGGCCATTGCCGCGCATTGCCGGGAAACGGGCCTGTCCGGCCAGCCGGCGAGAATGGCGGGAGAGGGCGCGAATCAGCGGAGCCGGGTTGCCGCCGCGCAGACGGTTCTCACACTACCCACGACCACGTTGGCGGCCATCGAAGCGTTGGCCGGCCACGCAATTCAAGGAGGCGATCATGTCGAATGACGCTCGGCATCACCCGTTGCTGTTGCTTCGCAATCCGAACAAGGAGAAATTGCGAGCCGGCGAAGTCAGCCTGGGCCTGTTCCTCGTGTCCGCGAATGCGTTGATCGCCGAGTGCTGCGCGACCCGCGGCTTGCCGTGGCTCCTCGTCGACATGGAGGCGTCGCCGGCCGACCGCAAGGATCTGGTTCATGTGTTGCAGGCGCTGAACGGCTCCGGTACGACAGGCATGGTTCGCGTCGCACGCAACGACAGGCAACTGATCGAGGCCGCGCTGGACAGTGGTGCGCTGGGGTTGATGGTGCCCAAGGTCGATTCGGCCGCGGCGGCCAGGGCGATCGTGGACAGCGCGTATTACCCGCCGAAGGGCCGGCGCGGCGTCAATCCCATTCGTTGCTCCGGGTATTTTCGCAACTTGCCCGGCTATTTCGCCACCGCCAACGATTCGCTTCTGATAATCGCGCAAATTGAAACCGCAGAGGCGGTCGAGGCGGCCGACGATATTGCGGCGGTGGACGGCATCGACGTGTTGTTCGTCGGCTGCGGCGACCTTGCCTGCGATCTGGGGCAACCCGGCCAGGTTACGGGGCCACGCATGGACGAAGCTATCGCGCGGACATTGGATGCGTGCCGGCGACATGGAAAGATCCCCGGAATCTTTGCCTACAGCCTCGATCTGGCGCGGCATTATGCGAGCCAGGGCTTCCGCTTCATCGCGTTCGGCAATGATCTCAAACTGTTGGCGCAATCGCTGGAGCAGCAGATGAGCGCGCTGGAGGACATCGCGGCGTCGCGCGACCCGGTGCTCGCCATCCCCGGCGACTGAACGGTTGCCTCTCGGCGACGCGCGTGGCGCGAGGTGCCCGCAGCGTGTCTTTCCGCTCGATCGCCGAGAGATCTTTTACTTCGTACTGCGTATCCGGCGCGCGGGTTGCCGTCTTCGTTCTCCGGATTTTCGTCCATTCGTGCGCATCGCTTCACGACGCCGGCCGACGCGCGTCCAACGGGGTCCCATGTCCCAGACAAACCATCGTTTCTTGCCCTCCGACATTCTCGAAAAGCGGCGCTGGATGGCGCTCTATGTCCTGTGTTCAGGCGTGTTGATGATCGTGCTCGACACCACCGTCGTCAATATCGCACTTCCGGCGATCAAGGCCGATCTCGAATTCTCGGACGCCTCTCTCGTATGGGTCGTCAATGCATACACGTTGACGTTCGGCGGCTGCATGTTGCTGAGCGGCCGGCTCGGAGACTTGTACGGACATCGCAAGATGTTTCTCGTCGGGCTGACGCTATTTACGGCCGCCTCGGTCGCCTGTGGCGTCGCGCAATCGCGCGAATTGCTGATCGTCGCACGTGCGGCCCAGGGGATCGGCGGAGCTGCCGTCGGGGCGACGGCGTTGTCGCTCATCATGTTCCTGTTCAGAGGAGGCGTGGACCGCGCGAAGGCGATGGGCGTGTACGGGTTCGTCTGTGCGTTTGGCGGAGCCTTGGGCATGCTGGTCGGCGGAATCCTGACCAGCGTGCTTGGCTGGCGGTGGATCTTTCTCATCAATCTTCCGCTCGGCGCGATCGTGTGCGTATTGAGCATCAGGCTGTTGCCGGCGTGCGATGCCGTCCCGAACTCGCGGCGGATCAAGCTGGACTGCGCGGGAGCGATCACGATCACCGCTTCGTTGATGGCGGCGGTGTACGGTTTCGTGAAGGCGGGCAACGGCGCCGGGTGGGCATCGACCGAGACGCTCGCGAGCATCGCGATTGCGGTTGTCCTCTTTTCGCTGTTCGTCTACGGCGAAACGCATGTCGACCACCCGTTGATCCCATTGGCAATGATCGCGAAGCGCAATATAGCGGTGGCGAATGTCGTTCGTGCGATATGGTCCGGAGCAGTTTTCGCGTGGTTCTTTCTCACCGCGCTCTACATGGAGCGCGCGCTCGGCTACGATCCGCTCGAGATCGGCCTTGCGTTCCTTCCGGTAGATCTCGTCATGGGCGTGTTCGCTCTCGGTCTATCCGCGAGAATCGTGATCCGGCTCGGCGCGCGCGAGCCGATCACGATCGGGCTGTTGCTCATCGCGGCCGGCCTCGTGCATTTCGCGCATATTCCGGTTCATGGCGATTACGTGAAAGACGTGCTGCCCGGCATGCTGCTCATCGGCATGGGCGCAGGCGTGGCGGCCAATCCGATTCTTCTGGCTGCGATGACGGATGTCGACCCCGCTGAACTCGGCGTCGCATCGGGGGTGATCAACACCACGTTCATGCTGGGGGGCGCGATGGGGCTGGCCGTTCTTGCGAGCGTCGCCGCGACTCGCGCGAACGCGCATGCCGGGCACATCGAGTACGCGGCTGCGGCTGCGGCTACGGCTACGGCGCTCAATGATGGCTACCGCCTGGCGCTGCTGATAGGCGCAACGGTTGTCGCGCTCGCCGCGCTGATCAGCCGGCTGCTGGAGCGTCGCGCGATATTCGCCGAAGAGCGTCGAGCGGGCTAGCGGACACATCGCCGGGGACGCGATGTTGTCGACCTGCGGTGCAGCGATGTACCGGTGAGAGGCTCTGCGAATCAGCGTTCGGCGCAACGGCTGCCAAGCATTTGGCCGCACCGCGCGCCGCGGGCGATCGTCTCGGGTCGGAGGTGACGGCGCGGCGGGATGCGCTGTTGCGTTCGGTCGGATGCGACATGTTGCAGCGGATCTCGAGACCCCGGACGCTCCAGCGGTGCGCGAGTCCGCGTGGATCGCCGCGAGCGCGCGGTTGTGCCGGTCCGGCCCGCTTTTTCCGCGCCGCAGCGGCGCGCGCCGATGCAGGGATTCCCCGCATGAGGCCGACGCGCGGCCCGTCCGTAATCCGGATTATCGGAGGCGGTGTCCGGCGCCGGGCGCTTCGCGCGACGCCCGCCGCCCGCCGCCCGCCCGCCGCCCATCCGCGGCCCGATTTCGCGTTTCGCACCAACCGAACCCGCGTCATGTCCGAGTCCGCCAGCCTGCAGATGTCCGAAGCCATCGTCGAGCAGCTCAACTGCGGCGTGTTCTCGGTCGACCGCGACATGCGCATCCTCGCGTGGAACGGCTTCATGCAGTACCACACGGGCCGATCGCGCGACGACGCGATCGGCCAGGACCTGTTTTCGCTCTTCCCTGCGTTGCCCGAGCGCTGGCTGCGCAAGAAGCTGGAAAGCGTGTTCGTGCTCGGCGTCGCGATGTACACGGCGTGGGAGCATCGCCCGTATCTGTTCCGCTTCGATCATTCGCGGCCGATCACCGGCACGATCGACGCGATGCGGCAAAACTGCAGCTTCATCCCGCTCGACGGCGGGAGCGGCGGCGTCGCCGCGGTCGGCGTGACGATCGTCGACGTGACGGACATCTGCATCGCGCACGATGCGCTGCAAAATCGCGAGAAGCGGCTGACCGACGCGCTCGCCGAGCTGACCGCGCGCCATGCGGAGCTGTCCGAGCTGAACCGCCAGCTCGCGCACGCGCATCAGCAATTGCTCCAATCGGAGAAGCTCGCGGCGATCGGCCAGCTCGCCGCCGGCATCGCGCACGAGATCAACAATCCGGTCGGGTTCGTGCTGTCGAACCTGAATGCGCTCGGCGGCTATCTCGGTACTTTGATCGACCACGCGCACGCGATCGAGCGGCTCGTCGCCGAGCGGCAGCCGCAGCTCGGGCCGGCGCTCGCCGCGCTCGCGCGGGACGCGGATCTCGACTATCTGTGCGAAGACGCGCCGACGCTCGTCGACGAATCGAAGGAGGGGCTCGCGCGCGTGCGCAAGATCGTCGTCGACCTGCGCGATTTTTCTCGCGTCGACAGCGCGCATCAGTGGGAATGGGTCGATATCCATCAATGCATCGAATCGACGCTCAACATCGTGCGCAACGAAATCAAATACGCGGCGGATCTCGTGCGCGAGTACGCGCAGCTTCCGTTCGTCCGATGCATTCCTTCGCACATCAATCAAGTGGTGTTGAACCTCGTCGTCAACGCCGCGCAGTCGTATTCGATCATGCGCGCGGACGGCGCGCACGGCGACGCGCGGCGCGGCACGATCGGCATCCGCACCGGCGTCGACGCGCGCGATCCGCCACGCGTCTGGTTCGAGGTGGCCGATGCGGGCTGCGGCATCGCGCCCGAGCACTTGCCGAGGATCTTCGAGCCGTTCTTCACGACCAAGCCGGTCGGCAAGGGCACGGGGCTTGGCCTGTCGGTCGCCTACGGCATCGTGCGCGCGCATGGCGGCGAGATCGCGGTGTCGAGCGGGCTGGGCGCCGGCACCACGTTTCGCGTGACGCTGCCGGTAGAGCGAGCCGGCGTCGAGCCCGATTCCGCGCCGGCCGCCGCCCGCGCCGCTTCCTGAGGAGGACATCATGGCGTTGCCCGTGCTGGTGGTCGACGATTCGACGTTGGCCCGCAAGCTGTTGATCAAGTCGCTGCCGCCCGACTGGGACGTGGAGATCACGCAGGCGTCGAACGGCGCGGAGGCGCTGTCGCAATACCGCGCCGGCAAGGGTGCCGTGATCTTTCTCGACCTCACGATGCCGGTGATGGACGGCTTCCAGGTGCTCGAGCGCATTCGCGACGACGGCCTGAACGCGTTCGTCATCGTCGTGTCGGCCGACATCCAGTCCGGCGCGCGCGAGCGGGTGAAGGCGTGCGGCGCGATCGGCTTCGTCGCGAAGCCGGTGAGCCCGGAGCGAATCGTCCCGATCCTCAAAGGGTATGGCCTGTATGAATGACATCGCGCTGACCGAAGCGCATCGCGACGCTCTTCAGGAGATCTCGAACATCGGCATGGGCCGGGCGGGCGCGGCGCTCGCGAAGCTGCTCGGCGCGTTCGTCACGCTGTCGGTGCCGGACATCAAGCTCGTCAGCGCGCGCGAGCTGCTCGACGAGCTGCAGCAGTGCGAGCGGCGCGCCGACACGCCGCGGCCCGTGCGGCAGTCGTTCCAGTCCGACATCTGCGGCGAGGCGCTCGTGCTGTTCGGCGGCGACGGACGCCGCGAGCTGAAGGCGCTGATGGGCTACGACGATGCGACGGACGACATCGAGGACGAAGCGCTGTCCGACATCGCGAGCCTGCTAGTCGGCGCGTGCGTGCACGGCGTGTTCGAGCAGCTCGATCGGCGGCTCACGTTCCTGCGCCCGACGTTCGTGCCGCCCGGCTCGCTCGCGACGGCGCTCGGCGATGCGCATCTCGGCCGATGGGACGTCGCGCTGCTGCTCGAAGTGCACTTCACGCTGGAGCATGGCGGCTTTGTCGCGAAGCTCGTGATGCTGCTGCCGGACGCGGCGATCCACAAGATGAAGGCGGCGCTCGAGCAGTTTCTCGATGCGCTGTGAGTGCGTGCCGCTTCGCTCGGGAATCCGGCGATCGCGAGCTGATGCGTCGGGCGCGACGGTGCGCGGGCCAGCAGAGAAACGGGGCGTTCGGCTTGGGCGCGAGCTAGTTTGAGCCCGCCCGTCGAGCGGCGGCGCCGGTGCGCGAGAGCGGGCGGGTGGTCGATCGGTTCGGTTCGTCGTGCTCGTCGTTCTGCTTAATCGCCCGATTGCCCTCTGACGGAAGCTCTTGATCTAATCGCACGGAGAATTCCAACCGACCGATGTGAATGGAAATGGCGGGCTGGCTGGCGATGAGCGGCGCGGGGTTTTCCGTGGAGCCGAGCGGGGCTTGACAGGCGCGCCGAGGTCGCCGCAACGTGCTCGGGCGATGGATGAATCGAAATCAAGGCGCTTTGGCTAATTTTTTGAAAAATCAACCGTATAAAATACGTACCATCGCCATTGAGTTTGTATGAATATTCTAGATGTCTATGTGTAATTGTCTATAAAATATCAGTTTTACGTTTAAAACAAAAATAGACCGAAATGACTGAAGCGACTGTGGTTAGAATGGCCCGTTCTGGCGATTATCCGAACATTATTTCTCTGCAAAAAGCGAATCAAATCGCGAATCTCTCCGAAGCCGAGCGCAAGAACGGCTTTCTGTCCGCCGAGATTCCCGAGGCCAAGATCGAGGCGCTCGCGACCGACGCCGGCATCGTCGTCGCATACGAACAGGCGGAATTCGCCGGCTTTTTCTGCATTTCGCGTCTTGACCAATGGCGCGGCAATGCGATCATCGACGCGCTCGCCGCATCGTTCGAAGATGAGCGCGACGCCGCCTCCAGCGATTTTTCAGGAAACGCCTGCCTATTCGGGCCGATGTGCCTGAGCCAGGTGGCGCGCGGAAAAGGCATTCTCGAGAAAATGATCGATCTTGCAACGGCGTCGGCCAAAACGCGTTTCAGTGCCGCGATCAGCTTCATTGCCGTCGATAACGAGCGATCGCTCAATGCGGTTGCAAAACTCGGATATAAACCCGCCCATCGCTTCATGTCCGGCGAGCGCGAATATCACGCGCTGACCGTCGATTTCGTTTGAGTGAGAAAGGCCCCCTTTGGGAGGGGGGCTGGGGAATGCGGGTTCGAATCCTGTCAGGTGTGCCGCCATTTGTCCGTCGACAATAAAGAGCGTGACGATGCCGCGGGAATGCTCGATCACTAGCGGCTCAAGGTGGTTCAAGGTGGTTCAAGGTGGTTCAGGCGTCGCTGGCGCCAGTCGTCGAGCGCTTGAGCGAAGCCTCTGCGACGCCGGTGGGCAACGCGGTGCCATTGCTGGGTATTCCACCCGCAACGGCGCCACCCGCGACGGCGCTACCCGCACGCGTGCAGCGCGAGACCGAGTTGAGCGAGCACGCGGCCCACGTGGCGCTTGCGGCGCAACGGGTCTCGCAGTCGATTCCAGCCTTGTCGCAGGCAGCCTGACCGTGAGCGGGCCGAATGGCGTAGACGGCTGAGCGTCGGCGCAGAGTCTGACGCCCTGGATTCGACGTTCCGGGCTCCGAGGCGGCTGCGCAGGCTGGCGGCCGTCTCGGCTCACGTTCGCCGTTGATCGCCGTCGATCGCCGTTGGTATAAGCGCGGCGATGCGAAACCCTGCTGTTTTTCCGATGTCCGGCGTTGCGCCGCCGGCCGTCGCGAATTGCGACGATGTTGTCGATCCACTGATCCGCGAGCGCCTGCACCGCCCCGTCGTTGGCCCGCGTCGGTCCCAGTCGGAGCGGCCTGCCGGCACGCGGGCGCGCACGCATGCGTGCTTGGCGAAGACGCGCCAAACGCGGCGCGCGCCGAAAATTGGCGAATCCGCACCGGGTTTTGTCGCGTGCGCGCAGGCGAATCGTGCGACGCTCCGACGATTTGAGTCGAGAGCATCATGAAGAATCCCGCCGGCCCATTGCTGAGCAACATTCAGGCTGCGCGAGCCGTCGCCGCTTTGTGCGTGGTTGCGTATCACCTCGGCGTCATGCCGTTCGGGCAGGTCGGCGTCGACGTCTTCTTCGTGATCAGCGGCTTCATCATGTCCTATGTCGCGCCGAAGGAGGGCAATGCGTTCTTCATCAAGCGCGTGATCAGGATCGTGCCGCTTTACTGGATGCTGACGATCGGCGTGTATGCGATTGCCGTTGTAAGGCCGCAATGGCTCAACACGACGACGGACGGCGTCGCCTATCTTTTCAAGTCGATGTTCTTCGTGCCGTACGTCAAGGAAAACGGGAACTGGGGGCCGCTGTTGAGAAACGGGTGGACGCTCGACTTCGAGATGTTCTTCTACGTCGTCGTGGCGGCGGCGCTCGTCGTCGTCAGGCGGCAATACGCGACGATCGCGGCCTCGGCGGCGCTGATCGTGTTCTGCCTGTCCTCGCAGGCGGTCGGCGCCGGGAGCCAGGTGGCCGACTATCTGGCGCAGCCGCTCGTGATCGAATTCTGCCTGGGCGTCGCGTGCTATTGGATCACCCGCGCGCGCGCCTTCGACGCGGCGCCTCGCGGGTTGTTCGGCGCGGGCGCGATCGCGGCGCCGTTGCTGGTCGTCGCGCTGTATCCCGAATTCGGCGATCCGGTCGGTTTCCAGCGCGTGCTGCAGTACGGCGTCCCGGCGTTCGTGCTGATTGCTTCGCTGCTCGGGCTCGAGAAATCGGGCGTGTCCAGCCGCAACGCGATCCTCGCGAATCTGGGCGCGGCCAGCTATTCGATCTATCTGCTGCATCCGTACGTGATCGGCGTGGCCGAGAAGATCCTGAAGATTCATCCGGGCGCGGGCACGGTCGGCGGATGGTGCGCGGCGGCGGCGGTGGCGCTCGTCGTCTGCGCGGCGGGATGGGTCTGCTACAGGTATGTCGAGATGCCGATTCAATCCGCGTTGAGGTGGCGATCGAGCGCGGAACGCCCGATGAGCGCGCGGGCGAATTGAAGCGATGAGCCGGCGGCCGGCGAATGCGCACGAGTCGCCTTCACGCGAGCCGGCTTCACGTGGCGACTTGATTCGCGCATCGGCGATGCTTCCGGCTGGATTGTTATAAAAATCGATTTTAATGCTTGAATAATTCAGTCTGTTAAAATGCATTAATTTGCTCGATCATTAAATTGACTTGTTAATCATCGGTGTTATATCTTCGGCGATCCAAAATAACCGAGGGCAAGTCAAATGCTAATAACGGAGGTGTGTCGCAAGACCCGTCGCTGGTCCGCCGTCGTCGCGATGTCGGTATTCGCGGGTTTGATCGGATCGGCGGCGGCCAATACGCAGCCGGCGCCGCAAAAGCAGGCGCGCATGCCGCGCGTGCCGCAGAACCTGCCGGTCTCGCCCGAGCAGGCCGAATACAATTTGCCGCTCAGCAAGCAGGATCGCGCGACGCTGATCGAGCCGTCGCGGCGGAATAAGGCGACAAGGAACGGCAAGAACGGCAAGCACGGGGCGCCGGGCGCCGATTGCCGCGACATGTCGGCGATGACCCAGTATCGCGGCGCGGCGCTCGCCGATTACATCGCGAATCTCCCGGATTATGAATGCCATTACGGTTTGTTCTCGGTCGATAAATCGCTGGCCACGCAGATTTTCAGCGCGGAAAACGTGTATGCCGTGGCGAGCCGTTTTACACAGGAGGCATCTCGCTACGACGCGAGCAATTTGATTTTTGTCAATTTGCTGATTTATTTGCGTTCCGCTTATTACCAATATGATGTATCGGGTCTCGTCAATCCGTTTCCGGAACTCGCCGATCGGCTGCGCCCGTATATCCGGCACAGCCTCGAGGGCGACGCGCTCTATCGTGAGAATTCGCGTGCGCCGAGCACCGCGAACGAGCTGATGAAGCTCATCACGAACATGCGGGACGAGGCGTACTACCTGCCGACGCTGAAGGATCGCATCGCGTTCTACACCGCGAGCGCGACGAACCCGCAAGCGGCGGCGCCGCTGTTGCAGCGGAGCGCGGCGGGCGGCTTCACCGGCTTGCTGACGGTGTTCTTCTACGCGCATCAGCGCAGCGGCGCGCAGCAGATGCTCGACAGCGACGCGACACTGCCGGAGACGCTCAATCGTTTCGTCACCGCGAACCGCGCGAGCCTGTCGAACACGAGCGCGGCCTACCAGCTCGCCGATGCGTCGCGCGAAACGTATCGCTTTCTCCGCTATCCGGCGCAGAAGCCGCGCGTGAAGAAGATGATCCAGGACATGCTCGGATCGACGAGCATGACGGGCGCGGGCAGCGACCTGTGGCTGGCGGCGGCCGAGGCGGTCGACTACGGCGACGCGGGCAACTGCGCGGACTACGGCACCTGCGACTACAAGAAGCGGCTGACCGATGCGGTGCTCACGCACCGTCACGCATGCAGCGCGAGCGTGCGCATTCTCGCGCAGGACATGACCGGGCCGCAGCTGCAGTCGGTGTGTACGGCGGTCGCGCAGCAGGACGATTACTTCCACCGGATGATGAAGACCGGGCGCAAGCCGGTCGCGGGCGATCGCAACGACACGATCGAGCTCGTGATCTTCGACGACTACGAGAACTACCGAAAATATGCTTCGGTAATCTACGGAATCAGCACCGACAACGGCGGCATGTATCTCGAAGGCGATCCGTCGGCGCCCGGCAATCAGGCGCGCTTCATCGCGCACGAGGCGTCGTGGCTGCGGCCCGAGTTCAAGGTCTGGAACCTCGAGCACGAGTTCACGCACTATCTCGATGGCCGCTACGACATGGCGGGCGATTTCGCGGCGAGCACCGTGAAACCGACCGTCTGGTGGATCGAAGGCGTCGCCGAATATCTGTCGAGGAAGAACGACGATCAGGAATCGATCGACGCCGCGCGCACGGGCGCATACCGTTTCTCGGACGTGCTCGCGACGCGTTACTCGTCGAGCGACTACGTCGCGCGCGCATACCGGTGGGGCTACATGGCGACGCGCTTCATGTTCGAGCGCCATCGCGCCGACGTCGATACGATCGTGTCGCGCTTCCGCACGGGCGATTACGACGGCTACGAGAACTACGTCGCCTACATCGGCGGCCGCTACGACAACGAGTTCGCCGACTGGGCCCGCGATGCGACGACGGCGGGCGAGCCGCCGCTGCCGACGGCGAGATAGGCCGGCGCGACTGCCTGAGCACGCGCGCGGGACGACGGCGGCGCGAACGAAGCGAACCCGATGGGGCGCGATGATCGTGCGCTGTTCACCCGCGCCGTCGAGTTCGGGGCGGGCGCGCCGGCGGCCGGCGACGGCACGAATGCCTGCCGCCCGCGGCGCGTTCGCTCAGCCAACGCGCGAGAGCGCGCGGTGTGCGCGGTTGTCGTCAGCGCATCGGGCGAGCGCCGTCGATGGGCGGCGCCTATCGCGGCCGGCGTAGCCGGCCCGCGCGTCGATCAGTGATGACGATAGGGCGCGTCCCAGCCGCCCGACGTCGGCGAGACACGCTGGCCGGACTGCATCGCGCCGCCGGCGGAGCCGCCGTAGCCGGACAGGTCGGCGCGGCCGTTGGCGGGCGCGATACGCGCTTCGGCCGCCTGGATATTGGCCGGATACTGGTTCTTCGAAGGCTGATAGCCGGCTCTTTCGAGTTGAGTCAGCTCGTCGCGCACTTGCGTGCGCGTTAGCGGCCCGTTGGACGACGGCTGCGCGAACGACAGGGCCGGAACGGCGAGCGCGAGCGCGAGTACGGCCGTTTTCAGAGCGGATTTCACGATGCATACCTCCATTTGTCGCCGCTGCGGGCAGGCGTGCTCGCAGCCGGCCACTGAAGCTTGACAAATCCGCCTTAAGAGAGAGTTAACGGCGTCGCATCGAATGCTGCCGCATGTCATGCGGTACGAGTGCGCGATCGGACGATGAGAGACGTCGCGCGGCCGACGTGCGGTCGCGAAAGCCGGCCCGCGATGGCGCGCGGCGATGCGCGATCGAGCGGCACGACGGGCGCGACACGACAATCGCCGCAACGCCGCAACGCCGCAACGCCGCAACGCCGCAACGCCGCAACGCCGCGACCGGACTGGCGAAAGCGGCGTTCGATGCGCATGCGCGGTATCCGCGCGCATCGCGCCGTTCGTCCGGCCGAGGGCGAGAACGGGCGGCATGGGGCCGCCTCCCGTTCGCCGGCGCTCGGCCAGGACGAATCGCCGGTACGAGTCGTTGCGGCTTTGATGCCGATGCATCCCCGTCACGGTGGGGCGATTCGCTCGCGCGGCATCGCGGGAGCCGTGCTTCGCGCAGTCCGCTCGCTCCACGAGGCGAAGCGACTCAACGGCGCGACATGGCGACGCGACATGACGCCACGACGCCACGACGCCACGACGTTACGACACCACGACACCACGACACCACGACACATCCGCAGCGATTACTCGGAATATCCGGTCATCCTCGCTCACGCTTCGACGGCCGTCCCGAGCAACGCGGAATCGCGCCCGCTCGTCTGCAATTGCGAACGGAAGCTCGCAAGGAGCGCGGAGCGATCGTGGTACGTGGTCGCCAGCGCGTGGCCGTAGGAAATCACCGCTTCGTTGACGGGATGCCGCGCGCGCTCGAACCGGCCGAGCGCATCGGCGAGCGTGGACTGTCCGCTCAAGTACGCGTCGAGGCACTGGCCGAGCTCGCCGGCATCCTCGATCGCGAGATTCATTCCCTGGCCGGTGATCGGGTGAATGCTGTGCGCGGCATCGCCGAGCAGCGCGACGTTCTGCTTGTGATAGCAGCCGACGTTCATCCGCCCGAGCGGGATCAACGGGAACGGCGTTTCCGCGCCGATCACGGCCATCGCGTCGGCGCTCTCGTCGCCGACGAACTCGCTCAGGCGCGCGATCAGTTTCGTGCGCGTGGCGTCGGCGAGATAGCCCTGCATTTCGTCGGCGGGAAAGCTGACCACGATGCGCGTGGCTTCGCTGCCGATCGGATAGAAATACGCGAGGCCCCGGCTCGAATCGACGTACAGCCGGTTGCATGCGCGAACGCTGTCGGTCAGCGCAATCGTGCCGAACGCCATCGGCGTCGCATAGGGAATGCGCTCGGCATCGATGCGCAGGATGTCGGTGCGGACCGTCGAGCGCGCTCCGTCGGCGCCAATCAGCACCTTGGGCGCGACGGTGCCGCCGTCGCTCAGCCCGAGCGACGTCACCGCGCCGGCGGCATCTTGCTCGATACGCTCGATCGACGTCTCGAAGCGCAAATCCACGTTGGGCAGGCCGTCGAGCTTGACGAGCAGCAGGCGTCGCAACTGCTCGCACGGAATCAGGATGAAGAAGCCGAGCGCGCTGGACGCGCGATAGTCGAGCGAAGCGATCGGCTCCTTGTCGTGGAACAGCTTCATCGCGTCGCGCCTGAGCCCGCCGGCGGCGAAGACGTCGTCGAGCAACCCCATCTTGCGAATGACGTCGATGCCGGAAGGTTTCAGCAAATCGGCGCCGTTTTGCGCGCGGTTGCGCGCCACGCGCTCGACTACCGTGACACTGTGGCCGCGCGTTCCGAGCAGGTACGCCAGTGCGACGCCTGCGATGCCGCTGCCGTTGATCAGTACATCGACTTGCTTGTTTTCCATAGTGGGTTCGTTTTTTTTCCAGTGATCGCCGTCGACGGCGCTTCCCGGCACCGAGCGGGCCCCGTCAGGCGAATTTCGACGCGGGTCTATGAGCGATATCCGTGTGCCGCTTCGATTTTTTACGATGCTTTATTCGTGATTTTTAAGTCGCCAAATTAATGATTGATACGATTTTGTCGGCATTCTTGTCGATCCGGTTCGCGATGAATGTTGCGTTCGTCCGGGATCGACAGGCAGCTTCCCACGGCGGGCCGGCGATCGAGCGCCGCGAAATGAATGCATCGCTCGCCGTCCGCGCGGGAAATCGTATTAAAGATGCAAAAAATATGCAAATAAATATGATGGCGGGAAATAAAAATTGAATGGGAACCGCGTTTAGGATGGGGCGGATTATTTGTTTTGAATTATTGAAAAATATAGCGATTCATTTCATTGAAATTGAAATGAATGTGATGATTGAATCGATCGCTGATGCGGAAATTCGCGATGACGCAGCGCATGCGTCGCGCGACGCGTTCGAGCATGCGTTCAGCCGCATGCGAATCGTGATGCGATGCGGACGACCGAGCGTTATGCGAGCGGTGGGCGCGATTGCCGTGCGCGCGCGTGCCGTTCAACGGCGACGCGCGCCCGAGCGTCGCGGAATCGAAGCCCGCACGCGCTACAAGGATAGGCCCCGGCGTGCCGGCATCGCTTGCTCGGCATTCAGCGGGCGGTTTTCTTCGCGCCGCGCCGCACGGCGCCGTTCGTCGCGGCCGTGCGCGCGGCCGGCGCCTGCTTGCGTCGTCCGGCCTTTTGCGTCGAAGGCGCCTGCGCCTGCGTCGGCTCGACCTTCCCGCGCGCCGCGCGTGCGCGCGGCCGCTTCTGCTCGCCCGGCAGCGAAGGGAACGCGGGCTGTCCGTCGCCGAAGAGCGGCAGCGTGCCGACCGCGATCAGCTCGACGGGTTCGTTGCCCACGTTCACGACGCGATGCCGCTCGTGCGCGTTGAAGTGCAGCGAATCGCCGGGGCCGAGCGGGTAGTCCCGCTTGCCGACCGTGTATTGGACGCGCCCCGACAGCACGAACACGAATTCGTCGCCGGCGTGCGCGACCCATTCGGAGCAGTAGCCTTCCATCATCGACACCTTGACCGCATTGAGCTGGCTGCCCGCGAAGGTGGTCGACAGGCGCTCGTAGCGCTGCTGCGTCGGACGGATCGAATACGACTCGCGGCTGCCCTGGTGCGAATCCGGCTGATCCTGACGGGGCTGGTCGATGAGTGCGGCAAGCGGCGCGCGCAGCGCTTTGGCGACGTTGACGAGCGAAGAAATCGAAATGCCGGTCAGGTTGCGTTCGACTTGCGACAGGAATCCGACCGACAGGTTTGCCTCGGTGGCGATCTCGAGCAGCGTTTTCTTCAGCTCGCGGCGCAGGCGGCGGATGCGTCCGCCGATGTGCATGATGTCCGAATCCATGAATCTCCCACGAGGCTACGGTTGCCGTTCGACGCAGACAAACGCGCGGCGCGCGTTGGCGATTGCATCGTCCGCGCCCGTTCGCGCGGGCGCGGCGCGGCGATGATGCCCGTGCATTGTACAGCGACGCTTTTCGCTTTTTACGCGTGTGGAGGCGCATTTCTACGCGCGTTTCCGACGCTGCGCCCGGCACGTTCGCGCGCCCGGGCGGCGCTTGACTCAGGTCAAGGCCGCCGTCGCGCGACGGGCGATCATACGCAAAGGCTGGATAGGAAGCACGAGCGTCGATCGCGCGTGACGACACCGGCGGCGCGGCCGCGCAGGATCGAGCGGCCGCTCACACGAAGCCAGGAGACCGTCATGGTGCGCAAATATCGGGTCGTTCTCGCGACCATCGCCGTGTTCATTTCGCTCGCGGGGATGATGGAGGCGGTTCGCGGCCTGCTGTTCGACAGCAACGCCGAATTTCTCTATGGCGTGGTCGCGCTGTCGCTCGGCGTCGCCGCGTTTGTCGTGCTGCTCAATCCGACGCCGAAGGACGAGCGCTGAGCGTATTGAAGCGCACGTTTTGCACGCGGCGCGCGCTGGCGTGTGTTGCGCATCGAGCGGCACGCTCGCCGAGGAATGCGTGCACCCGGGCGCTTGCCCATGCCGCGCCCGCGCGCGGCGCGATCGTCGCAAGAGCTCAGTTGTCGCGGCGTTCGGGGCCGAGAGCGATCGCCGGCGGCCCGCCCGCCCGGCGCATTCCGGTTGCCCGAATCGCGGGCTCGCCGTTCAGCCCGGCTCCACCGCCGAATGCGCGCGCTTGTCCGCGAGCGGCAATTCTCCCCACGCGAGCGGAATGAACACGGTGCCGCCTGCTTTCTCGATCGTCTCGACGAACGTGCCGAGCGTCGCGCCCGCGGCGATCGACAGCGGCTCGCCGCCGAAATAGCTTTCGGTCCGAAGCCAGGGCGCGAGCCCTTCGTTGATGTCGACGACGCTGCAGGTGAGCGCGCCGCGCCCGGCCTCGGGCGGCAGCAGCGGGCCGTCGAACGCGACGCGCAGGATCTGGTCCGGACTGTCCCCGTAAGGCGGCCCTGCGTACAGCTCGTAAGGCGCCTCGCTCCAGCGGTCGCCGCACTGGCGATCGAGCGGCAGGCACGTGAAATAGGCCCACGGACTGCGCACGAAGCACAGACGATACGTGTCGCGCACGCCCTCGAGATTCGCTTTCAGTGTCATCGCTCGCCCCATCGTTCGACGCTCGCGGCGCCGGCGCGAGCGATGAAACGATCATCGTTGCGCGGCGTGCCGGCGGGTTGACGCAGATCAACCGTGCGCCGTGCGCGGCCGATTGACGTGGGTCAAGCGTGCGCGGCGCCGCGGCTCTATGCTGAGGCATCGATGGGTCCGCTGCCCGGCCGGGCAGCGGCTACAGGAGGTTGTCATGTCGGTCATGAAGGTTTCGTTTCCACAGGATCCACCGCCCGAATATTGCGCGCGCGATCTCGTCGTCGCGTTTCCCGCGCTCGTCGACGAGGCGTACGTGCAGTGCGCGATCACGGCCGAGGCGCTCGAGGATCATTTCGGCGCGCAATCGCTGAAGGAGGACGATCTGCTCGCGGCGTTCAACCTGCACCGCAAGAAGATCGAGCACGCCGCGCAGCGGATGCTCACGGAGATCGGCGGCAAGCCGGTCCTGCTGCACAGCGGGTTCTTTCGATTTCTTTACGAGTAGCGCCCGCGCGCCGCGCGGCTTCGCGACGCGACGCGGCGGCCGGTTCGGCAGGAGAACGACATGACGTTGTCAGGCAACATTCAGGATGGCGACTGGACGGTCGAGGTGACGACGTCGCCGGTGCCGGGCGGTTACGTGTGCGACATCAAGGTGATGCACGGCGCGCCGGGCGGGGCGTTCAAACACGCGTTCCGGCACGGCCGGACATTTCCGACCGAGCGCGACGCGATGGTCGAGGGGCTGCGCGCCGGCATGACCTGGATCGAGCTGAAGATGTCGAAAGCATTCAACATGTAGGCCCGAGCACGGCAAGACACGGCGCGCGTCCGCGTGCCGCGGCTCCGTCGCGCGTGGAAGCGCCGCATCGACGCCGCGCGCCGGCCCGGGCGGCGGCCGTCAATCCTCGTCCGGGTCGTCGATCAGCTTGTGCCGCAGCGCGTAGCGCACGAGCGCCGCTTCGTGCGGCATCTGCATCTTCTCGAGAATCCGCGTCTTGTACGTGCTGACCGTCTTCGCGCTCACGCACAGCTCGTCGGCGATCTGCGTGAGCGTCTGCCCCGACGCGATCCGGCGGAACACATCGAATTCGCGGTCCGAGAGGCGGTGGTGCGGCAGCGTTTCCGCCGGCTCGTTCAGGCTTTGCGCGAAGCGCTCGGCCATCGCGAGGCTCACGTAGACGCCGCCAGACGCGACCTTCGTCACCGCGCCGACGAGCTCCGAGCTCGCGCTTTCCTTCGTCAGATAGCCGGACGCGCCCGCGCGGAACGCGCGCACCGCGTACTGCTGCTCCGCATGCATCGTCAGCACGAGGATGCGCAGCGCGGGCTTTTCTTCCTTGATCTGCTTGATGAGCTCCACGCCGTTGCGTCCCGGCATCGACAGATCGAGCACGAGCACCTGCGCGGGCGTCGAGCGGACGAGCGCGATCGTCGTCGCGCTGTCGAACGCTTCGCCCGCGACCTCGAAGCCGGATGCGTTCTGCAGGATGTGGCGCAAGCCGTCGCGCACGAGCGCGTGGTCGTCGGCAATCAGAACCTTGATCATGGGTGGAAATCTTCCTGTCGAATCGATTGCATCGGGGAAGGCGGCCGGCGGACGGCGGTTTCGATGGCGCGAGGCGTCGTGCGCACGCGCGGCCGCGCGCCGCGCGTGCGGGCCGGCGCGCGCGTGGCCCGGCCGGCGCCAGGCGTGCCGGCGTCGGCAGCCGCGAATGCGGCGGCGCGTGCCCGCGCGGGCGAACCGGCGCCGGGCGCGGCGTGCGCGCGTTCGTTTCGAACCGTCGTATGAGCGGTCGTCAAGATCCTCCCCGGTCGAGGCGGGCAGCGACGCGGCGTCCCGAACGCTCGGACGCAGTCGCAAGAGTGCCGCAGCCTCATTTCATCAATATTGAGACGAAATTGTGCTCGATTTGATTGCTTTTGGCTAATGGGATTGACGCAATGCGTGCCGCGAATGCGGCAGCGCCGCATGCGCGCCGCGCAATGTGCCGGCGCATGCGCGTGCCCGAGCGCGCGCTTGATCCTCGTCAACGGTGGCCTGCTCGCGGCGCGCGAGACTCTCCGCAGGGCGTGCTCGCACGCGATTCGAGTGAGGTTTTCCGGAGGTGTCGACCATGTACAAAAAAATCTTCGCGGCGCTCGACGGCAGCCGCAGCGCGAGCGTCGCGCTCGACGAAGCGATCAAGATCGCCAAGACGTTCGGCGCGACGGTGACGGCGGTTTGCGTCGTCGAGCACAAGCCGCAGCTCGTCGACGTCAACGCCGCGTACATCGAGCCGCAGGAGGACGACAACTCGGCGGCCGACATCGCGACCCGCGTGCTCGCCGACGCGAAGGGGCGGCTCGCGGAGCAGCACGTCGAGGGCTCGGTGCGAGCGATCGATTCGTATGGCGAGGATGTCGCGGCGGTGCTGATGCGCACGGCCGCCGAATCCGATGCCGACCTGATCGTGATGGGCACGAGCGGGCGCCACGGGATACGCAGGCTGCTGCTCGGCAGCGTGGCGGAATCGCTGCTCCGGATGGCGGACCGGCCGGTGCTGCTGCGTCGCCACGACGAACTCGCGTCGTGACGCGGATCGCCGCGACGCGATCGGCCGCATTGGGATGGTGCGCCGCGGAAACGGCATGCGCGGCGAGCGAAGGCGCGCGGTCGCGAAGCCGCTGATTCGCCGAGCGCGGCGGCCGTGCGAATCGTCGGCTTCGGCATATGACGAAAGTCGCGCGGGCGATGCGATGTGCAACCTATGCAACGCCCGCCGCGCACGAACGGCAACGGACGAACGGCAACGAACGACAACGGACGGTAACCGGAAACGGGGCCGGAAATCGAGCCTTTTCGCGCATATCGGCCGGCGCCGGATCGGCGAACTCAGGCGCCGGGCTCCCGGCCCGGCCTGACGCAGGGGCGCCGGTGACCATGCCGCTCGCCGGCGCCGTGACGGCGCGGCGTCAGTGCGACAGCAGCACCGGCACCGTCATCGATTCGAGCATCGTCCGGGTCACGCCGCCCAGCACGCGCTCGTGTGTGCGCGTGTGGCCGTATGCGCCCGTCACGAGCAGGTCCGCATGCAGGTCGGCGGCGCGGTTGAGCAGTGCCGCGCCCGTTTCGACGCCCGGCACGTGCGCCGACGCCGAGAACGACGCCTGGATGCCGTGCCGTCCGAGGTACGCCGCGACGTCGATGCCGGCGGGCGCGAGATCCGCGCCCGTCTTGCGGCGCCGCAGCACGCTCTCCACCGTCACGAAGCGCGCGCGTTTGAGGAGCGGCAGCGCATCGGTGACCGCGCGCGCGGCTTCGCGGCTGCCGTCCCATCCGACCAGCACGTTCTCGCCGAACGTGCGCATCGCGCCCGTGAACGGCAGCACGATCGCGGGCACCCCGCAGCTCATCACGACGTCGTCGACGAAATGCGGCTCGATGTGTGCCGCGTCGTCGCCGGGATCGGGCTGGCCGAGCACCACGAGGTCCGCGTGGCGCGCATGCAGCGTCGCGACGTCGGTGGGCGGGCCGGCCGGCGCGCGCCATTCGAAGCCGACGCCCGCGCGCGCGCCCGCGGCGGTGAAGCGCGCCTGCGCGGCGTCGCGCCGCGCGGCGTGCTGCGCCTCGTTCGCCGCGAGCCGCAGGCTTTCGTCGCTGCGAAAGAGCGGCCGCATCAGATCCTGGCTCACGACGTACAGGCCGATCACGTGGGCGTCCCAGCGCCGCGCGAGGTCGAGCGCGAACTCGGCGCGCGCGTCGCTCTGGCGGCTGTCGTCGACATGGACGAGCAAAGTCTTGAATTTCATCTCACGGCCTCCGTCGGATGAATGGCGTTCGCGTCGTCGGCCGGCGCGCTGCGGGCCGGAATCATCAGCACGGGGCAGCGGGCGTGCCGCAGCAATCGCTCGGCGACGCTGCCGAGCATCAGCCGCCGGACGCCGCGCCGGCCGTGCGTGCCCATCACGATCAGGCTCGCGCCGATCTCGCGCGCCGCGCGCTCGAGGCGCTCGGCGACGTCCTCGCCCGGCGGCTCGACCTCGACGAGCCGCGGCGCGCCGGCGACGCCGCGCCGCGTCATCCGGCCCTGCGCGTCGTCGAGCACGCGCCGGCCTTCCTCGCGGAACGCGTCGATGAGGATCGACGGGTCGTAGCCCGGCGTGTCGAACGCGAACACCGGCATGTCGACGACGTAGACGGGCACGAGCCGCGCGTTCGTGTCGACCGCGAGCTGCAGCGCCGCGTCGAGCGCGTGCGATGCCGTCTCGCTGCCGTCGAGCGCGACAAGAATGATCGAATACATGTCTGTCTCCCAACACCCGTTTCGTTTTCGGCCGTTTCCGGTCGCGCATCGCGCGCCGGGACGGCCATTACCCAGCGCGAACTGCGGGCCGCGCGATGCGCGCCCGCGCGGCCTTGCGCCCGCGCGCCTCTTCGGGCGGCTGCGAACGCGCGCCTTGCGCCGCTCAGTGCGACATCAGGACCGGCACCGTCATCGACGCCAGGATCGTGCGCGTCACGCCGCCGAGAATCAGCTCCTTCCAGCGCGCGTGGCCGTATGCGCCCATCACGAGCAGATCCGAGCCCGATTCGTACGCGTGCGACAGCAGCACGTCGCCGATCGACGAGTCGCGCGAGCGTTCGAGATCGCGCACGTCGATGTTCGCGTGATGCCGTGCGAGCGTGAGCGCGATGTCGGCGCCCGGAATCCGCGCACCGGGCGGCTCCTGCGCGGCGCCGTTGACGGTGACGATCGTCGTCTTCGTCGCGAGCGCGAGGAACGGCGCGGCGTCGTGGACGGCGCGCGTCGCCTCGCGGCTGCCGTCCCACGCGGCGAGCACGCGCGTGCCGATCGCGGACGGCATGCCCGCGTACGGCAGCAGCAGCACCGGGCGGCCCGCCGACAGCACGAGGGTATCGGGGAAGCTGTCGTCGACGTAGGTTTCCGGATCGTCCGGATCGGTCTGGCCGGCGATCACGAGATCCGCGTAGCGTGCGTAGTGCGGCACCGCGTCGTTCGCGCGCGCGTCGGCGACGATCCACTGGCCCTGCACGTTCGCGCGCGTGAGTTCCGCATGGAACAGGCGCTCGAGCGCCGCGCGCTTCTCGCCGCGCCGCTTCTCCTGGTCGGCGAAGTAGTCGGCCGTGCCCGCCATCACGTAGAACGACGTGGGCTCGGGCGTGTAGATCGCGAAGACCGCCGTCAGGTGGGCGCCGAACTGACGCGCGAGCGTCAGCGCGGTTTCGAGCCGCGTGCGCGCGCGGTCGCTCGTGTCGAGATGGACCAGGATGCTCTTGTAGCTCATCGCTCGTTCTCCTTGGTACCGGCGCGCCTGGCGCCGTCTGTGCGTATGCCCCCAGTCTATGAAGCGCGCGGGCGGGGCGCTTGACTCAGATCAAAACCCGTCCGGCCGCCCGCCCGCGCCCGGGCGCCGCACGCGGGCGGGCCGCGCCGCTTGATGCGCGTCAACCGGCGTGCGCGGCAAGCGCCTAGAGTGAGGCGCGAGGGGCATCCCACGCCCCGCGAGCGGAGAAGACGACATGAAAGCGCTGGTGTATCACGGGCCCGGCGGCAAGTCGCTGGACGAGCGCCCGATGCCGGAGTTGGCGGCGCCGACGGACGTCATCGTGCGCGTCACGCGCACGACGATCTGCGGCACCGATTTGCACATCCTGAAAGGCGACGTGCCGAGCTGCGAGCCGGGGCGCATTCTCGGCCACGAGGGCGTCGGCGTCGTGCATCGCGTGGGCGCTGCGGTCAACACGCTGAAGGAGGGCGACCGCGTGCTGATCTCGTGCATCTCGTCGTGCGGGCAGTGCGAATACTGCCGGCGCGGGATGTATTCGCACTGCACGACGGGCGGCTGGATTCTCGGCAACCGGATCGACGGCACGCAGGCCGAATACGTGCGGATTCCGCACGCGCAGACGAGCCTGTACCGGATTGCGCCGGGCGCCGACGAGGAAGCGCTCGTGATGCTGTCCGACATCCTGCCGACCGGCTTCGAATGCGGCGTGCTGAACGGCCGCGTGCAGCCGGGCGGCACGGTCGCGATCGTCGGCGCGGGGCCGATCGGGCTCGCGGCGCTCTTGACCGCGCAGTTCTACTCGCCCGCGCAGATCGTGATGATCGATCCCGACCCGAACCGGCTCGCGGTCGCGAAGCGCTTCGGCGCGACCGCGTGCATCGACAACGGCCAGGTCGACGCGATCGCCGAGGTGAAGGCGTTGACGGGCGACGGCGTCGATTGCGCGATCGAGGCGGTCGGCATTCCCGCGTCGTTCGAGCTGTGTCAGCAGATCATCGCGCCGGGCGGCGTGATCGCGAACGTCGGCGTGCACGGCGTGAAGGCGGACCTGCATCTCGAGACGCTCTGGGACCGCAACATCACGATCACGACCCGGCTCGTCGACACCTCGAGCACGCCGATGCTGCTGAAGACCGTCGGCGCGGGGCGGCTCGATCCGAAGCAACTGATCACGCACCGTTTTCCGCTCGCCGACATCGAACAGGCGTACGAGACGTTCGGCCACGCGGCGAACACGCGCGCGCTGAAGGTCATCATCGACGTGTCCGAATAGGCTGGCGGCCGGGCGGCGCGCGGGCCTTGCGCGCCGCGGACGCCGCCGCCTTCGACGGCCGTCGCGATGCGCCCGGTTTTCCGAAGCCGGGCGGGGGCGCGCTCGTCCGCGCGAACGGGTCACGAAACGCGTTTAGAATGCGGGATGCCGATTCACGCCGCGCTCGCTTCGCGGCCGGCGCCGCGGCGGTCCGCGCGCGCCGACGCCACCCGGCTCGGCATTCGTCGCGTTCGAGGTGCGCCCGTGTGGCATTTTCCCCAGGCTATTCCCGCGTCGCTCGGTCCGTGGGCCGTGTTCGCCAGCGTGCTCGTCACGCAACTCGGCATGCCCGTTCCTGCCGTGCCGATGCTGATCATCGGCGGCACGATGGCGGCGATGGGGCAGGCGTCCTATGCGAGCATGCTCTGCGCGGCGGTCGCCGCGACGGTGCTCGCCGATTCGATGTGGTTCTTCGCCGGGCGCGCGCGCGGCCGGCGGCTCCTCAACGCGCTCGTGCGTTTCTCCCTGTCGCTCGACGCGACGCTGCGCGTCGCGCGCAAGGTGTTCGAAAAGCACGGCGCGCCGCTGCTCGTGCTCGCGAAATTCCTGCCGGGCCTCGGGCTCGTGTCCGCGCCGCTGCTCGGCACGACGGCCGTCGCCGTGTGGGTGTTCCTGCTCTGGGACGTCGCGGGCGCGTCGCTGTGGGCGAGCGTGTGGCTCTTCGGCGGCGCGGCGCTGCACGACGAGATCGTGCGGCTGATGCAGTGGGTGAGCGCGAGCGGCGGCACGCTGTTCGACGCGTTCGCGGCGATCTTCGTCACGTTCCTGCTGTACCGCTGGGCGATGCGCGTGCGCTTTCGCCGCTGGCTCGCGAAGATCCGCATCAGCCCGCAGCAGCTCGACGCGATGCTGAAATCGGCCGCGCCGCCCGTCGTGTTCGACGCGCGGCCGCGCGCGGTGCGCGAGAAGGAGGCGTACCGGATCGCGGGTGCGTATCCGCTCGATCTCGATTCGCCCGATTCGTTGCATCCGGACCTGACGACACGTGCGATCGTCGTCTACTGCGTGTGCCCGAACGAGGCAACCGCCAAGCGCATCGTGAGCCAACTGCAGCGCAAGCAGATCCGCCACGCGCTCGCGCTGAAGGGCGGCCTCGACGCATGGGAGAAGCTCGGCTATCCGGTCGAGCCGCTGCCCGCGGATTTCGACGCGGCGCGCTACGTCGCGCCGCCTGTCGTGCCGGGCGACGGCGGCTTTCCGATGCGCGCAGGCGTGACGGACTAGCCGCGCGGCGAGCGCGGCGGCCCGGCGCGCCGCCGCCGCGCCGTTTCATCGTCCGGCCGGATCGCTTCGACGCTTCGCGCGCATTCCATTTCGACGACCGATCACGAACCCGCCCATGCCCGCGCGTCCCGCTTCCTCCGCTCGTCCGCCGATTCCGCGCACCGTCTGGGCGCTCGGCTTCGTCAGCCTGTGCATGGACGTGTCGTCCGAGCTGATTCATGCGCTGCTGCCGATCTATCTGGTGACGACGATGGGGATGAGCGTCGCGGCGCTCGGCGTGCTCGAAGGCGCGGCCGAGGCGAGCGCGATGATCGTCAAGATCTTCTCGGGCGCGCTGAGCGACTGGCTCGGCCGGCGCAAGGCGCTGCTTCTGCTCGGCTACGGGCTCGCCGCGCTGACGAAGCCGCTGTTCCCGCTTGCGGGCGGCCCGGCGACGGTGGCCGCCGCGCGGCTCCTCGATCGCGTGGGCAAGGGCATCCGCGGCGCGCCGCGCGACGCGCTCGTCGCCGACATCGCGCCGCCCGAGATCCGCGGCGCGTGCTTCGGGCTGCGCCAGTCGATGGATACCGTCGGCGCGTTCGCCGGGCCGCTGCTCGCGATTGCGCTGATGCTCGCGTTCGCCGGTCACATTCGCGTCGTGCTGTGGTTCGCGGTCGTGCCGGCGTTTCTCGCGGTCGCGCTGATCGTGTTCGGCGTCGACGAGCCGGCGCCCGCGCCCGCCGCCGCGCGGGCGTTCCGCTCGCCGCTGCATTGGCGCGCGCTGCGCGCGTTTTCGGGGCGCTACTGGTTCGTCGTGCTGATCGGCACCGCGTTCACGCTCGCGCGCTTCAGCGAAGCGTTTCTCGTGCTGCGCGCGCAGCAGGCGGGCCTCGACGTTGCGTGGATTCCGGCCGTGATGGTGGTGATGAGCGTCGCGTACGCGGCGTCCGCGTACCCCGTCGGCATCGTGTCGGACCGGTTCGGCGCGCGCGCGCCGCTCGCGGCCGGCATGCTGCTCTTGGTCGCGGCCGATCTGGTGCTCGGCGCGAGCGCGTCGCTGACGGCGCTGTTCGCAGGCGTCGCCGTGTGGGGATTGCACATGGGCTTTACGCAGGGGATGCTGGCGGCGCTCGTCGCGGAAACCGCGCCGCCGGACCTGCGCGGCACCGCGTTCGGCGTGTTCAATCTCGCGGGCGGGATCGCGATGCTGGCGGCGAGCGCGCTCGCCGGCTGGCTGTGGGAGCGCCACGGCGCACCGACGACGTTCTTCACGGGCGCGGCGCTCGCGGCCGTCGCGCTCGCGATGTGCGGCTTCGTTCGGCGGCGGGCGCAATACGCGGAGTGACGGCGGCCGTTCGATGTTCGGTGACGCGCCGGATCGATCGGCGTTGACGGAGATCGAGGCGGCGAAGACGAGGGCGAAGTCGAAATCGAACGCAGCGGTAGCGTCGGCGGCGACGACGATGGCGACGACAAGGGCGACGACGAGAGCGACAAGGATGACGATGGCGACGATGTGACGAGCGATGGGCTCGAGCATGGGGGCGTGCGGAGCGTGAGCGTGACGCATGTCGATTGCGCCGATCGCGCACACGTTGCCGCACGAAGCGCCTGCCTGATCGCGCGGCGTCAACGCTGCGTCGCGCATCGCCATCGCGCATCACGAACGCGTTCGTCGCCGGATGCGACCGACCATCCGCGCACGGCGATCGGAAACGCTGCGCGCCGGCGCGCAGCGATCGACGAACATGCCGAGCGCCGCGCTCGCTCTTCCCGCCGATCGTGCGCCGCCGTCCGGTCGCCTTCCCGGTCGCCGATCATTCGCAAAGCCCCTGCAAAACCCCTGCGAAACTGCTGCGAAACCCCGGTAAAACACCCGCAAAACTGCGCGGCCGACAGGGTTTTAAAAACGCTCTATGCTCAACGCTCCATCAACGAGCGCGTTCGCAACCGTCCGGATAAACATATCTCGTTTTCTTCGTTTCGCACGCGCGACAGACGATATAGGGTTCGCCGATATGACGATCGATACGGTGTCATCCACTTCCATTCCGCTCGCGTGGATCGCGGGCGTCGGCGCGAGCGCCGGGCTCGGCGCGGCCGTCGGCCGGCGCTTCGCGCGCGAGGGCTTCGCGGTCGTGCTGACGGGGCGCACGCACGAGCGCGTCGCGGCCGTCGCCGACGAGATCCGCGCGCAAGGCGGCGTCGCGCACGTCGCGAGCGGCGACATCGCGAGCGAGTCCGACGTCGAGCGGCTCGCCGTCGAAGTGCGCACGCTCGGCACGCTGCGGGCGGGGGTGTTCAACGCGGGCAACGCCGTGCGCGCGCCGACGCTCGAACTGAGCGTCGCGCAGTTCGAGAACGCTTGGCGCACGAACGTGATCGGCGGTTTCCTGTTCGCGAAGGCCGCGCTTGCACAGTTGCTCGACGCAAGCAACGACGCGCCCCGCAGCCTGCTGTTCACGGGCGCGACGGCGTCGTTGCGCGGCCGCCCGCCGTTCGCCGCGTTCGCGTCGGCGAAGGCCGGCCTGCGCGCGCTCGCGCAGACGCTCGCGCGCGAGTTCGGGCCGCGCGGCATTCACGTCGCGCATGCGGTGATCGACGGCGGCATCGATGGCGAGCGCTTGCGCAGCGCCGCGCCCGAGCGCGCCGCGCAAGCGGGCGCCGACGGGCTGCTGTCGCCCGACGCGATCGCCGAGAGTTACTGGCAACTGCACGTGCAGCATCGCAGTGCGTGGACGCAGGAGCTCGATCTGCGTCCGTACAACGAAGCGTTCTGACGAGGAGTAGTCGCGATGAGCACAGTCATCGAACAGCGGCCGCTTGTGCAGGAAGGCGGCGAGATCGAAGCGGAAGTCAACTATCTGGCGAAGGGCGTCGCGCGCCCGGTGGCGTACACGTTCGAGCCGCCGCCCGGCACGCCGTGGGCGACGGGCGAGCTCGCGCCGCGGCGCGTGAAGATTCGCGACGCGCGGCCGCTCGCGGCGGCGGGCGCGCTCGGGCTCGATGCGAGCGGCTTCGAGCTCGTCGCGCATCGCAGCGCGCTCGCGGATTTTGCCGACAACGCGGCGATCCGCTCGCGCTACTACGCTGAAGTCGACGCGCTCCTGCGCGCGGCGACGGGCGCCGAGAAGGTCGTCATCTTCGATCACACGCTGCGCGACAGCGCGCAAGGCTCGCGCGCGACGGCCGCGCTGCGCGAGCCGGTGCGGCGCGTGCACAACGATCAGACGTTCGTATCGGCGCCGCGCCGCGTGCGCGATCATCTGCCCGCGGACGAAGCCGAGGCGCGCTTGCGGCACCGCTTCGCGATCGTCAACGTGTGGCGTCCGCTCGACGTCGTCGAACGGCTGCCGCTCGCGCTATGCGACGCGCGCACGATCGCGCCGGACGATCTCGTGCCGAGCGATCTCGTCTATCGCGACAAGGTCGGCGAGACGTATTCGGTTCTCGCGAATCCCGCGCATCGCTGGCTCTACTTTCCGCGGCTGCGCGCCGACGAGGTGCTGCTGCTGAAGATCTACGATTCGCTCGACGACGGGCGCGCGCGCCTCACCGCGCACACCGCGTTCGACGATCCGACGACGCCCGCGACCGCCGCGCCGCGCCGGAGCATCGAGGTGCGCGCGCTCGTGTTCTGGCCGGCGGCCGCGTGAGCCGAGCGGCAAGCGGCCTGCGGCGGCGACGCGGCGAATAGCGCGGGGCCTCGGTCGGGCTGCCGGCGCACATTGCGCTTGCGACGCGCGTCGGCGGCGCGCGCGGGGCGCGGCGCGGCGCATGGCGCACATGGCGGGGCGGGCCCGCCAAGCGCCGGCCGCCAAGCGCCGGCCGCCGTGCGCCGCCGCACCGCAAGCCGCCGCCGCACCGCAAGTCTGCCGCGGCATCGGCCGCATCCTCGGCCATGCGCGCAGCGCAGCGTGCGCATGGCCGCCTTGCCGCTCGCACGCGGCACAAACGGCTGGCGGCGAGCGCCGTATTCTTCATATAATTACCGCTGCATTTCGGCCGGGCGTGCAATGTCGATCCGGGCGTCGGCGCGTCTTGCGTCGCTTGTCCGATCGTCGTCGATTGCCCGCTTCAAGCAAAGCGAACGCGCGCGTGCGACACGCGCGTTCGTCGATGCGCGTGCGGCGCGGCGGCGGCGCATTGCTTCGACGCGACCCGAAGCGGCTTCCGGCGCGTGTAGCGATACGTGATACGCGAGCGATTCGCACCGCCGAGCCGCATCGTTGCGATCGTCGGCGCGATTCGGCTTCGACGCCGATGCGATCACGGATCACGGATCGCGTGCGCGTTCATCGGAGCCGGCGCGTCGCGCCGTCTTCGCGCAGCGGCCCGCGGCGGCGCACGCAACGGTCTTTCCTCGACACGAACATGACAGCGGCACACTCGCGCGCCGCCAGGAGACATCGGTGACTTCACAAGACGAACGGCTGCACCGCGGCCTGGAGGAGCGGCACATCAACCTGATGGCGCTCGGCGCGACGATCGGCGTCGGGCTCTTTCTCGGCTCCGCCTCCGCGATCCGCGCGGCCGGCCCGGCGATCCTGCTGACCTACGTCCTCGGCGGCATCGCGATCTTTCTCATCATGCGCGCGCTCGGCGAGATGGCGATCGACAATCCGGTCGCGGGCGCGTTCAGCCGCTACGCGCAGGACTACATCGGGCCGCTCGCCGGCTATCTGACGGGCTGGACCTACTGGTTCATGTGGATCGTCACGTGCATGGCCGAAATCACGGCGGTCGGCGTCTACATGCACATGTGGTTTCCCGGCGTGCCGAACTGGATCTGGACCTTCGCCGCGCTGATCGTGATGGGCGCGGTGAACTTCATCGCGGTGAAGCTGTACGGCGAATTCGAGTTCTGGTTCGCGCTGATCAAGATCGTGACGATCGTGCTGATGATCGCGGGCGGCGGCCTGATGATCGTCGCGGGCGTGGGCAACGGCGGCGTGCCGACCGGCATTTCGAACCTGTGGGCGCACGGCGGCTTCATGCCGAACGGCTGGTCGGGCGTCGTCGACGCGCTGCCGATCGTGATGTTCGCGTATCTCGGCGTCGAGATGCTCGGGCTGACGGCGGGCGAGGCGCGCAATCCGGAGAAGTCGCTCGCGAAGGCCGTGAATTCGGTGTTCTGGCGCGTCGTGATCTTCTACGTCGGCGCGCTGTTCGTGATCATGTCGATCTATCCGTGGAACCAGATCGGCACGCAGGGCAGCCCGTTCGTCATGACGTTCTCGCGGCTCGGCATCCCGGCCGCGGCCGGCATCATCAACTTCGTCGTGTTGACGGCCGCGCTGTCGTCGTGCAACAGCGGAATCTTCAGCACCGCGCGGATGCTGTTCAATCTCGCCGAGCAGGGGCAGGCGCCCGAGCGGCTCGCGTCGGTGAACCGGCGCGGCGTGCCGGTGCAGGGCGTGCTGATTTCGGTGGCGCTGCTGTTCGTCGGCGTCGCGCTCAATTACTATGCGCCGCAGAAGGTGTTCGTGTGGCTCACGTCGGTGTCGACGTTCGGCGCGATCTGGACGTGGTGCGTGATCCTGATCGCGCAACTGCGCTTTCGCCGCCGCGTGCCGGCGGAGCGCCTTGCGCGGCTGCCGCTGCGCGTGCCGCTCTATCCGGCGTCGTCGTTCGTCGCGCTTGCGTTTCTCGCATTCGTCGTCGTGCTGATGGCGTTCTCGCCCGACACGCGCGTCGCGCTCGTGATCGGGCCGCTGTGGATCGTCGCGCTGACCGTGTACTACTACGTGAGCCAGGCGGGACGGCGCGCTCAGATGACGTCGCCGACGGACGGTTGAGCGCTGCAAGGCGCTGGCCGACGGCGGACGACGAGAGGCTGCGTGCGCCTGCCGTCGATCGCGGCGGGGCGTTCGTCGTCGATTCGGCGGGCCGGTGCGCACGTGAGCGCGTGTGGCGGCGCGTCACGTCGGCACGTGCCGGTTCCATTGGAATTTCATTTTCCGCTTCGGATGGGGGCGCGTTTCGCGTATTGCGGGCGCTTTCGATTTCGCCGCGTGAGGTGCGATGTGGCATGCACTGGCGTGCGAGCGATTTGGTGCGCGATTCCGCGCGCGGCGGCGCATGCCATGCCGGCCGGCCGCAATGGGAACGCGACGAAAACGACGCAAGAACATCCGCGTGCGACTCACTTCGCGCGCCATGCATGCTGCGAACCCGCGCGATTCATGGGTGCGATACGCGATGCGACGGAAGATGGAAGATATGCGAACGAGCGCACCGACAAACGAAGCGACGAACGCCGCGCGGGATTCAAATCGCTTCAAATGGCGCGCTGAAGCCGCCCCCTTCATTCAGACGCCGGCGTCGATTAATTCGGATACCGCGAGGTTCGGCTCGACGCCGCAATGACGACACCAATCGAGATAAAGGAGAATATCGACATAGCGTTCCCCGCGTTCGATCTTGGAGAGATAGGACTGGTCGATGCTCAGGCGCTCGGCCAATTGCGTCTGGGTGAGACCCGCCGCTCTTCTCAACGCGCGCAGATGCGTGCGCAGAACGACATAACGAGGGTGATGAATGGAAGGGAGCATGGGCGAATGCTCCCTGCTGAATCCAAATAGTCCACCTTGGCCTAATTGGGCTATGATAGCTGAAAACTGACTTCGGCACTATTCAACATAACAACATGGTATTCGATTGTCGGTCGAAAAGAGGCAGTGGAATCATACGGGGAAATGGTAATGGCAACATACAAGGAATTGCTTGCCCAATTGGATGATTTGAAGCATCAGGCGAAGACCGCGCGCGCGGTCGAACTGCCCGATGTGCTCGTCGAGTTGCGTAGAAAGATCGACGAGTACGGCCTCACGCAAAAGGACCTGTTCCCGCCTCGTCTCGGCCGGCCAAAGAAAGAGGACTTGCTGCCGAAGCCGCGCTATCGCGATCCGGAGACGGGCGCGACGTGGACGGGACGCGGTCGAGCCCCGGCGTGGATCACGGGGCAGGACCGCGATCCGTTCCTGATCGATTAGCGTGCTTACTGCGATCGCACGCGGCGAGGGTCGCGGGCGAACCGGTTGCGCGGCATTCGCTGCCGCCGGTTCGTCGTGGCTCGTCTGCGTTCGTGCGTTCGCGAGTCGTACGTTCTTGTGATCGTCGGCTCACGCGATCGCCGATTCGTGCGCAATGTGCGTTTGAATGTGCGCCGCCCGTGCGGCGTCGCGGCAGGTTTCGATCGCCGTGACGCGCTGCGCGGCCGGGTATCTTCATCAACACGGCGCGCGTTCGATCGTCGTCGTTCGTCTTGTTTGAAACGATCGAAGCGCGCCGAACCGATATCCATTGTCATGTCGGCCGCCGCGCTCGCGCCATGCGACGCGGCGCGACGGCGCGGGCGTCAACGCGCGGCGTCCGTCCGTGCGACCCCGAAGCGCTCGTTGTGTCCGACGCCGTTCAGATAGTAATTGCCGATCACCGCTTCGCGGGCGGCCGCGGGATTATGTGAGGCGAGCACGCGCGCGTTGCGCCAGTGGCGGTCGAAGCGGCGTGTCTCGCTCGTCGCCGATGCGCCGCCCACTTCGAACAGCAGCGTCGCGGCCTCGAGCGTCTGCGCGAGCACGATTTGCTGCGCCTGGAACGCCTGGATGTCGACGCGCACGTACGCGTCGTCGGTCGCATTGCCGTTCGCGCGCGCGGCGCTGACGTCGTCGAGCGTGCGCGCGATCGCCGCGACGATGCTCTGAGTCGAATAGGCGAGGCTCGCGAGCCGCCCGATCACGCGCTGCACGAGCGGATCGTGACGCGGGCTCGATTCGCCCGGCACGCCGAACGTGCGCGTGCGCTCGCGCGTGAACGCTACCGCGTCGCGCAGCACCGCGCGCGAGATGCCCGCGAGATTCGCTAGGTGCAGCGTCTGGAAATACGCGGTCAGCAGGCTGTTGGTGCGCGGCGCCGACGCGTCGAAGCGGCGATAGATGTTGTCGGGCTCGACTTCGACGCGCGTGAAGCGCGTCGTGCCGCTGCCCGTCAGGCGCTGGCCGAAGCCGTCCCAATCGTCGATGCGCTCGACGCCGGGCGTGTCGGCCGGCACGAGCACGCGCAGGTCCGTGTCGCCATCGTTCGCGGTCACGTCGATCCAGTCTGCATACAGCGTGCCCGTCGTGTAGTACTTCTCGCCGTCGAGCACGAGCCTGCCGTTTTCGCGCGACAGCCGCACCGTGTTGCTCGTGACGGCGCTCCGCTCGGCCGTCGCGCCGCCGACGATCGTTCCGCGTGCGATGCGTGCGAACCAGCGCTCGCGCAGCGTGGCTTCGGGGCTCTCGTGCAGCATCTCGACGAAGCCGCCGTGCACGCGCAGGATCTGCGGCAGATTCGAATCGGCTTCGCCGAGCCGCGCGATCAACGCGAAGAACGGCGCGAGGCCGATGCCGCCGCCGCCCGCGGCGCTCGGCACGCGCAGCTTCGTGAAGCCCGCGTCGCGCAGCCATTCGACGGGCTCGTACGGCAGGTCGCGATGCTGATCGCGCGCGACCGCGCCCTGCGCGATCCGATCGAACACCGGCGCGAAGCGGCGGATCAGCGGATCGTCGTCGAACAGGAGGGCGGCGTCGGCGGTCGCGCGTTCGTGCGTGTCGGCGTGGGGCGTGTCGGCGTGCTGCCGGGCGGCGGGCGTCGCGGCGCGCCGCAGCGTGAAATCGGGCGTGGAGATGGCCATCGAAGGTCCTGGCGGGATGTGGGCGCAAAAAAAGACGTTAAACGGAGCGAGCCCGCCCGGACAACAAACGATTCATGCGATGCTTATGCGGCCGAGCGGGTTCGCGCGACGGCGTGCGCCGTTCGACGTCGCCGCGCGACGAGCGTCGCGCGGCGATCGACGCGGTGCCGGTTGACGCGATGCGCATCGGCGCTGCCGTCGCGTCTCGCGACGGCGCGCACGGCATGATGCGCACGGCATGATGCGCACGGCATGATGCGCACGGCATGATGCGCACGGCATGATGCGATGCGATGGAAGCGCACACGGCGGAGTTCCCGTAATCGTTCGTACGCGTGCACGAGCCGCAAATCACAAGCCGGCAACGACAAACGACAAACGACAAACCGCAAACCGCAAACCGCAAACCGCAAACCGCAAACCGCAAACCGCAAACCGCAAACCGCAAACCGCAAACCGCAAACCGCTAACGACCGACCTTCGCAACCAGCCGCTTCGCCGCCTTGCTCCGCGCGGGAATCCACGTGGCGGCGAAGAGGGCGAGCGCGAACCAGCCGAGCGCGACGTCGCCGACGAGATGGATGAGCTCGCCCGGCATCATCAGGCCTTGCACGAACATCAGGCCGAAGTGGGCGGCATTCGCGACGACCGTGAAGTCGAGAAACAGCCGGTGCTCGAACGGATCGTTCGCGGCTTCCCACAGGAAAATGCCCCACACGACATAGACGGTGGAGATCATCAGTTCGTAGTGCTCGCCGCCGCCGTGCACGCCGCCCCAGCGCACGAGGCGCATCACCAGAAGGCCGATCGGATCGCCCGCGATCTGATGGTCGATGCCGAGCAGGATCGTGACGATCGCCGCGCCGAAGAACAGAACGAAGGCCGCGCCGAGCAGGCGCGTGATCAGCGAGAGCCATGGGGAGGCTTGCGGCCGGTCGTGCTGCCGGGTCGAAGTCGAAGGCATGAAATGCACTGTCCGTGTGAGATTGATCGACGCGAGCGCGCCGACGCACGGTCGAAGCGCTCGCGCTTGCAAAAGGCGCGGGCCGATCGCCGATGCGCGACGCATCGGCGATGCGCGCGGCGTTCAGCTTGCTTGTGCCGTCATCGGATGCAGCGGAATGCGTCGCGGCGCGGCATTCGCCGCGTATCGCGCGTTGCTTGCGTCGATGTTCTCGAGCAGCCGGTCGAGTTGCGCGAAGTGCCTGCGATTGTCGTGTTGCCACGGGTGGAAGCCGGGCTTGAAGTACGCGAGCGTACTCGGCGTCAGACGGATGAGGCCTTTCACGAAGAACCGTGCGAACGCCCACTTACCGGTGACCTTGCCGTGCATTCGCCGGTGCGCGTTCATGAACGCGATGTGGAAATAGAAATTCGTTCCCCAGAACACGGCGCTCGTCATCAGCATCGAGCCGACGCGCATCAGATAGCGCGTCGGGCCCGGCTTCATCACCGCGTTCCACACGTCGAACGCGACCGCCTTGTGCTCGGTCTCTTCCATCGAATGCCAGAGCCACATGTTCGCGTACGCGTCGGCCGAGTCGTGGAAGTGCTCGAAGTTGCTGAGTAGCATGTCGGTCATGATCGCCGTGTAGTGCTCGAACGCGATCGTCTGCGCGAGCCGCAGCGGAGGCGGCAATATCTTCCACATCAACTGCGTGAACTTCCAGAAGCCGCGGTCGAGCCGGTGCGCGGGATAGCCGGCAGCCTCGGCGACGTCGTTGAACTCGACGTGCTCGCGGCTGTGCATCGCCTCCTGTCCGATGAAACCCCGGACTTGCTCCAGCAGTTCGGGGTCCTGAATGCGATCCCGGTAATGACGAACCGAATCGATGAAAAAGCGCTCTCCCGCGGGAAACATCAGCGACAGCGCGTTGAAGTAGTGCGTGTTGGCCACGCCGTTCACGTGCCAATCGCCGATGCGATCGGGCGGGAGGGCGAAGCGAACGTCACGGCGGATTATGGCTGACATCGGGTCTCTCCATGTTTTGCGAATCAGCGGCGCGTCCGCATCGATTGAGCGATCACGGGCGGACGCGAGCGGTCGAGCCGTCCGCGTTCCGTTCGACGCAATGCGGCGGCTCTTTAAATAACGATCGTTATGGAATGAACGCTACGCCGCGATTTGATCGTTGTCAACTGAGTCATTGTTCAATGTATTGATTGAGGCGTGCCGGGCGACGCGATAAGACAAGCCGGGCGCGGGCGGGCGGTTGGGGGGGAGGGGAAACGCGAAGCCGGCGGAGCGCGGAGATCCGCGTGCGCCGGATGCGTTGTGCATCGCCGCATCGCCGCGCGGCGCGACGCATCCCGGCACGCCGCGCCGCGTTGAGTCATATTGCGATGCGGCAAGGCGCGCCGCCGCGGCGCGCCGCCGCGCGTCGTGCGGCCTCTTGTTGCGCCGCGCGAGGTGCCCGCGCACCGGCGACATCGCCGCCGCCCGCTTAGCGCCGCCGCGCATAACGATTTGCGGATAAATTCGTGGCGACGCGCATCCGATCGGCACAGAATCGCCGGCATTCCCAACGACATGCCTCGCGAGCGAGGCCGACCGCCGATGAGCCGAGATCTGTTGCTCCTGCTGGAACCCGGATTCGCCGATCCCCAACACCCGGGCGAGCGTTTCGTCTGTCCCGGCAGCGTGCCGATCGAAGGGCTGCTCGCGAGCGATCCGTCGAGGCAGGCGCGCCTCGACATTCGCCGGCTGCCGTTCGCGCGGCCGCGCGAGGCGGCGATCGCCGCGCTCGACGCCGAGCATCAGGGCCTGCCCGTGCTCGTGTTGGGCGACGACGCGCCGCCGCCCGACGACGCGCTCGCGCTCGGCGACAAGCGCTTCGTCACCGATTCGCGCCGCATCCTGGAGCTGCTCGCCGAGCGGCACGGTTTTCCGAAACTGCACTGAGCGGCCCGGCGGCCGGATGCCGACGCGGCCTCGGTCGCCTTGCCCGCGGCCCGGCGCGGCATCGGCCCGCGCATGCCGCCGCCGCATTGCCGATTCGCCGCCGCCCGACTTCATCGATGACGCCGATCCTCAAACAGCCGTCGCGCCGCCAGCTGCATCTGAACGTCAACATCCTGCATTCGGGCTTCGTGCCGTCCGCATGGCGGGTGGACGACGCCGATCCGCGCGCGTTCGTCGACGTCGCGCACTACGTGCGCGTCGCGCGGATTGCCGAAGCCGCTAAGTTCGACGCGGTGTTTCTCGCGGACAACGCGTCGATCGTCGATCAGATCGACTTCCGTCCGATCACCGCGCTCGAGCCGACGATCCTGCTCGCGACGATCGCCGGCGCGACGACGCGCATCGGCCTCATCGGCACGGCGTCGACGAGCTACAACGAGCCGTTCAATCTCGCGCGCCGCTTCGCGTCGCTCGATCACGCGAGCGCCGGGCGCGCCGGCTGGAACATCGTGACGACGGCCGATCCCGGCTCCGCGCGCAACTTCGGCCTCGACGCGGTGCCCGATCATGCGCAGCGCTATGCGCGCGCGGCCGAGTTCGTCGAAATCGTGAAGGCGCTGTGGGACAGCTGGGACGACGACGCGCTCGTCGCCGACAAGGCGAGCGGCGTTTTCGTCGATACGGCCAAGGTGCGGCCGATCGCGCATCGCGGCGCGCATTTCCGCGTGCGGGGGCCGCTGAATCTGCCGCGTCCGCCGCAAGGGCATCCGGTGCTCGTGCAGGCGGGCGGCTCGGCCGACGGGCGCGCGTTCGCCGCGCGGCACGCGGAGGCGGTGTTCTGCGCATCGCAATCGTTCGACGAGGCGCTCGGCTACGCGCGCGAGCTGAAGGCGGCCGCCGCCGGGCTCGGTCGCGGCGACGTGAAGGTGCTGCCGGGCTTGACGACGATCATCGGCGCGACCGAGGCCGACGCGCTGCGCCGCCGCGACGCGCTCGTCGACCTGATCCCGCTGCGCTACGGGCTGAACCGGCTCGCGGGCACGCTCGGCGTGCCGGTCGAGCGGCTCGCGCCCGATGCGCCGCTGCCGGACGATCTCGCGCTGCCCGACGGCGGCAACGGCAACCACACATTCTTTCACGCGACGCTTGCGAGCGCGCGGCGGCATCGCTACACGGTGCGCGAGCTGTTGCGCGAGATGGCGGGCGGCGGGGGGCACCGGGTGATCGTCGGCACGCCCGAGCAGATCGCCGACGACATCGCGCACTGGTTCGAAGCCGGCGCGGCCGACGGCTTCAACCTGATGCCGGACGTGCTGCCGGGCGGCCTGCAGGATTTCGTCGACGGCGTGGTGCCGATCCTGCAGCGGCGCGGCCTCTTTCGCACCGAATACGAAGGAACGACGTTGCGCGACCATCTCGGCCTGCCGCGGCCGGAGCGAGAGTGTGCGTCTGAGCGTGCGTGAGGTGTGTGAGGCGCGCCGGTTCGATCGGCGCGCGCGACGCCCGCGCATGCGATCGCATGAAGCGGCGCGATTCGCTCGGCGGACGAATGCGCGACCGAACCTGAACGGGATTCGACACCGCTTGATACCGCTCGATACGGCTCGATACGGCTCGATACGGCGAGTCGAGTCGAGGCGATTCGGGCGATTCGCTTTCCCGCCGCATCCGGCCGGACCCGCAGGCAAAAGACGTGCCTCAGAGCGCTTCCGAACGCCTCGCCGATTCCACGCTCCGGATCACGCACGACGTCGCTCGCATCGCCGATGCGCCGAGCGATCGCGGGCGGCGCGCGGCGCAGCGCAAAGCCGGCGCGCCGCAAAAAGCCCCAAGGAAACGCTGATTAAAGACCAGATTCACGCTACTGAGCACGACCCGACAAGGGTTTGCGGGGCTGCGAGCGATCAAATCAGTGTTGCCCCAACACAATGATTTGCTGGGTTGTTAATTCGTTGTATTCGCGCGTCCAAGACGACAGCACGGGTATCATTCGACGCTTCCCACCATCGCGCGGCGGTTTCCTGTCGCGCCCACGACGAGATACCCATGAGCCTGCACAAGATCATCTACGATACGGACCCGGGCGTCGACGATTCGATGGCGCTCGTGTTCCAGGTGCTTCATCCGGACATCGAACTGCTCGGCGTGACGAGCGTGTTCGGCAATGCGACGATCGACACGACGACCCGCAACGCGCTCTATCTCGCGGGCCGCTTCGCGCCCGGCGTGCCCGTCGCGTGCGGCGCGGCCGCGCCGCTGCGGCGGCCCGCGCCCGAGCCGCTCGGCGGCATCCACGGCGACGACGGCCTCGGCAACACGGGCCTCAGCCAGCCCGTGGACGTCGCGCGCGCGCCGAACCTCGACGCGCGGCCCGCGCATCGCTTCATCATCGACACGGTGCGCGCGCATCCGCACGAAGTCACGCTGCTCGCGGTCGGCCCGCTGACGAATCTCGCGCACGTGCTTGCCGAGGCCCCCGAGGTCGCGACGCTCGTCAAGCAGGTCGTCATCATGGGCGGCGCATTCGGCACCGCGGGCGTGCTCGGCAACGTGTCGCCCGCCGCCGAGGCGAACATCGCGGGCGATCCGGACGCGGCGGACATCGTGATGTCGGCGTCGTGGCCGCTCGCGGTCGTCGGGCTCGACGTCACGCAGGCCACGATCATGACGACCGACTATCTCGCCGCGCTGCGCGACGACGCGGGCGACGCGGGCCGCTTCGTCTGGGACGTGTCGCGCCATTACGAGGCGTTTCATCGCGCGAGCGCGGGGCTCGCGGGCATCTACGTGCACGATTCGTCGGCGGTTGCGTACGTGGTCGCGCCGCAGCTGTACAAGACGCGCACGGGCCCCGTGCGCGTGCTGACGAGCGGCATCGCGGCCGGCGAGACGATCCAGAAGCCGTCGACGATGACCGTGCCCGCGCCGGACTGGGACGGCCGGCCGCCGCGCGACGTGTGCGTCGGCGTCGACGCGGACGCGATGCTCGCGCTCTATCGGAAGACGCTCGTCGGCTGACGGGCCGCGCGCCACCCGCGCCGCCCGCGCCGCCCGCGGTCCGTCAGGCGTCGAAGCCGATCGTCTGCAGGAAGCGCTCGAACGTCGCCGCGTCCGCGTAGGACTTCTGCGTGCCGAGGCCCGTCACCGAATGCGCGGCGTACGCGGACGCGAGCCGCATCGCGGCGGGCGCGTCGCCCGTCGCGACGTAGTGGCGCGCGAAGCAGCCGATGTATGCGTCGCCCGCGCCCGTCGTGTCGCGCGCGTCGGCGGCAACGGGCGGCACGCGCACGACGCCCGTGCGCGACACGAGGAGCGAGCCTTTGTCGCCGAGCGTGACGATCACGTTCTTCAGCCCGCGCTCGACGAGCGATTCCGCCGCGCGCTCGATCGCGTCGGGAGAGTCGGTCGGCATGCCCGACACGAGCGCGAGCTCGGTTTCGTTCGGCACGAGGAACTCGAGCTTCGCGAGCCGCGCGAAGTCGAGGCCGGGCGCGCCCGGCGCGGGATTGAGCAGCACCGGGATGCCGCGCGCGGCGGCGAAGTCGATCGCGTAGTAAACCGTATCGATGTCGATCTCGAGTTGCAGCACGACGAGGCGGCTCGCCTCGATCTTCGCGGCGGCCGCGTCGATGTCGGCCGGCTTCAGATGCCGGTTCGCGCCCTTGACGATCAGGATGCGGTTGCGTGAATCGGGGCTCACGAAGATCGGCGCGACGCCGCTCGACACGCCGGGCACGCGGCGCACGTGCTCGGTGTCGATGCCGGCGCGCTCGAAGTTGCGCAGCGTGTTGTCGGCGAACAGGTCGTCGCCGACCTTCGACACCATCACGACGCGCGCGCCCAGCTTCGACGCGGCGACCGCCTGGTTCGCGCCCTTGCCGCCGCAGCCGAGCTCGAAGTTCGGCGCTTCGAGCGTTTCTCCGTCGGCCGGCATCCGCGTGACGTAGGTCACGAGGTCGACCATGTTGCTGCCGATTACGGCGATCGTCTCCATCTGCTGTGTCCTCGGAAGTGAAGTGTTGTCGTGTTCGACGGGTGAGCGCGTGCGGTCGCCCGCATCCGAATGGAATCACATCGGGCGCGCGCGCTCAATCGTCCCGGCGACCCGGCGAGATCGACGAGATTGACGAGATCCGCGCGATCCGCGAGATCGACGCCGCATCCGCGCGGCAGCCCGTTTGCTCGCGCGAGACCCGAAAGACGTTTCGGTTTCCGACATCTTTACGCTCGCGCAGCGCGCGCAGGGACATTCGCGGTGCTCGGCGCATCGGCTGATATAGTGGCGCCCTTTGTTGCCGATGTCGTTGTCAGCGTATGAATAAGTTGTCGCTCCCGCTCAAATGGCCGTTTGCATCACTGATCGTCGTTCAGGCGGCGACGAGCTGGGCGAACGGACCGCATCCGCTCGATGCGGCCGCCGTGTCGTCGCACACGTTCACCGCGAAGGAGATTGGCCGCTCGACGGCCGATGCACGTAGCTACGGATCGCCCGTGACTTCGGTGTTCGGCGAGGCGAAGGGCGCGTCGCGTTCGTTCGAAGCGACGCGGGAAAACGGTGCGGGCGCAGCCGGCTTCGCCGACGAGCTCGGTGCGGCCGAGCGCCGCCAGCGGCTCGCGGAGGAAGACCGGGCCGCGCAGCGATTGCGCGATTCGCGATACGACGGGCGCGGCCGATGGCCGAGCCAGGCTGTGCCGTCCGGGATGCCGAGCCGTCCGGACATCGCGATCGAAAAACCCGTGCCGGGCGTCGTGTGCGCGAGCGGCACGGACAACTCGATCGGGTGCAGCAGGGGGTTCTGAACGCAGGCGCGGCATCGGGCGCGCCCGCGGCGCGCGTCGCGTAGCCGCGTGTCGTTGCTCGTTGCGCCGAGCTGCGCTGCGTCGCTGGCGGGCTTCGTCGCGCCAGGAGGGCGAGCGCATCGCGTGTGCGTGAGCGCGACGCACTGCGCGCACGCGCGGCGGGCCGGCCGTGCGCTATCATCTGCGAATCCCTTGTTCGGTCATGGCCTTTCCGTCCCCGTAATCGGGCGAGCGCCACCGGCCGTCCGTCATCGCCGAAGCCCGTGCCGCCCGATTCGTCGTCTCCTCCCGCGTTCTATTACCTGTCGAACTTCGAGCGCGCGCTCGCGTGGCTCGTCGAGCGCTACGACGACGTGCTCGACGCCGACGAGCGCGCGTTCGTCGCCGCGTTCGGCGCGCTGCCGCGGGCGTCGCGCGCGCTGCTCGTGCGCATGCTGATGCGCAAGGGGCCGGTCTTTCGCGCGAGCAAGCTCGTTTATGACGAGATCGGCTGTCCGCGCGCGGCCGCGGCGCCGCTCGCGGAGCTCGGCTGGATCGATCCGGAGCCGCCGCTCGCGCTCGACGAACTGTTCGCGCTCGCGACGAAGCCCGAGCTGCGCGGCGCATTCCCCGGCGCATCGGCGGGCGGCGCGATCCGCAAGGCCGACTGGCTCGACGCGCTGCGCGCGAGCCACGAAGGCGCGCGCCCGTGGGCGCAATGGCTGCCGTCGATCGACGATCGCGTGCTGCGCGTGACGGTCGGCGCGCTCTGCGACCGGCTGCGGCTCATGTTCTTCGGCAACCTGCATCAGGACTGGTCGGAGTTCGTGCTTGCCGATCTCGGGCTGCTTCAGTACGAGACGGTCGCGTTCGAGCCGTCGTCGCGCGCGTTTCAGCGGCGCGACGATGTCGACGCGTATCTGCAACTGCACGCGTGCCGCGAGCAGCTCGATCTGTGGCCCGGCGACGCGCCGCTCGCACCCCTCGTCGCGGTTGCGGCCGGGATCGACTGCGGGAACGCATGGCTCGCGATGCGGCGCGCGAAGCTGACGTTCGCGATCGGCCAGGCGTGCGAGCGCCGCGCGGATTGGGACGGCGCGCTCGCCGCCTATGCTTCGAGCGCATGGCCCGGCAGCCGGCAGCGTCGCGTGCGCGTGCTCGAACGCTGCGGGCGTTTCGACGCGGCGCTCGCGCTCGCCGACGACGCAATGCGCACGCCCGAAAACGACGCGCAGGCGCAGCAGATCGCGCGGATGCTGCCGCGGCTGCGGCGGCGCGTCGGCCTGCCGGCCGCGCGCGCGACGATCGCGCCGGCGATTCCGCGCGACTGCATCGAACTCGCGCCTCCGGGCGCGCCGTATCCGGTCGAATATGTCGCGCGCGATCATCTGAGCCGCGCGGACGCACCCGTCTTCTACGTCGAGAACGCGCTGATCAACTCGCTGTTCGGGCTCCTGTGCTGGGAGCCCGTGTTCGCCGCGGTGCCGGGCGCGTTCTTCCATCCGTTTCAGCGCGGGCCGGCCGATCTGCATGCGCCCGACTTCCGCGCGCGCCGCGCCGCGCAGTTCGACGCATGCCTCGCGCAACTCGACGGCGCGCAATACCGCGACACGATCCGCCGGCACTACGCGCAGAAGATGGGCGTGCAGTCGCCGTTCGTGTTCTGGGGCGCGCTCGACGACGCGCTGCTCGAGCACGCGCTCGCATGCCTGCCCGCCGAGCACCTGCGGCTGTGGTTCGAGCGGCTGCTCGACGACGTGCGCGGCAATCGCTCGGGGCTGCCCGATCTCGTGCGCTTCTGGCCCGGCGAGCGGCGCTACGAGCTGATCGAAGTGAAAGGGCCGGGCGACCGGCTGCAGGACAACCAGATTCGCTGGCTCGACTACTGCGTGCGGCACCGGATGCCGGTGCGCGTGCTCGACGTGCGCTGGGCGGACGCCGCGCCGGCGCGGAAAGGCGAGGAGGCGCTCACGTGAGGTACGTCGTCGCGGTGCGCGCGATGTGCGAGTTCACCGCGCGCGAAGGTGATCTCGATCTTCGCTTCACGCCCGCGCCGAGCGCGCTCGAAGGAATCGCCGGGCACGTGACGGTCGCATCGCGGCGCGGCGCCGGCTACGAGAAGGAGATCGCGCTCGCGGGCGAGCATCGCGGCCTCACGGTGCGCGGCCGCGCGGACGGCTACGATCCGGCGCTGAACCGCGTCGAGGAGATCAAGACGCACCGCGGCGATCTCGACAGGATGCCCGCGAACCAGCGCGCGCTGCATTGGGCGCAGGCGCGCGTGTACGGGCATCTGCTGTGCGAATCGCGCGGGCTCGCGCAGCTGACGGTCGCGCTCGTCTACTTCGACGTCGGCACGCTGCGCGAGACGGTGCTGACCGAAGCGCACACGGCCGCGACGCTGAAGGCGTGCTTCGTCGAGCAGTGCGAGCGCTTCGTCGAGTGGGCGGCGCGCGAGGACGCGCATCTCACGGCGCGCAATGCGGCGCTGCGCGCGCTCGCGTTTCCGCACGCGCGGTTTCGCAGCGGGCAGCGCGAGCTCGCGGTCGCCGCGTATCGCGCCGCGCGCGACGGCCGCGCGCTGCTCGCGCAGGCGCCGACCGGCATCGGCAAGACGCTCGGCACGCTGTTTCCGCTGCTCAAGGCATGCGGGGAGGCGCACCTGGACCGGCTCTTCTTCCTGACCGCGAAGACGCCCGGCCGCGCGCTCGCGCTGGATGCGGCCGACACGCTGCGCGCGACGGCGGGCGGCGCGCTGCCGCTGCGCGTGCTCGAGCTCGTCGCGCGCGACAAGGCGTGCGAGCATCCGGACGCCGCGTGCCACGGCGAATCGTGTCCGCTCGCGCGCGGCTTCTACGATCGGCTCGCGGCCGCGCGCGCCGCCGCGCTCGAACACGGCCGGCTCGATCGGGCGGCCGTGCGCACGGCCGCGCTCGCGCACGACGTCTGCCCGTACTATCTCGCGCAGGAGCTCGCGCGGTGGAGCGACGTCGTCGTCGGCGACTACAACTACTACTACGACGGCAGCGCGCTGCTGCACGCGCTCGCGCAGCAGAACCAGTGGCGCGTCGGCGTGCTCGTCGACGAGGCGCACAACCTGCTCGACCGCGCGCGCGGCATGTACAGCGCGGCGCTCGACCAGCGCGAGATCGCCGCAGTCCGCAAGCTCGCGCCCGCGCCGATCGCGAAGGCGCTCGAGCGCCTGAACCGCGAATGGAACGCGCTCAATCGCGAACAGGCGGCCGCGTATGCGGTGCACGCAGGCGTGCCGCCGCGCGTGCTGTCGGCCGCGCAGAATCTGGTCGGCCGGTTTTCCGAGCTCGCCGCGCAATCTCCGCTCGTGTTCGACGACGCGGTGCTGCGCTTTTGCTTCGACGCGATTCACTTCGTCGCGCTCGCCGAGCAGTTCGACACGCATTCGATCTTCGACGCGACGCGCGTGCGCGCGAGCGCGCCGCGTCGCGGCGCAAAGGCATCGATCCTGTGCGTGCGCAACGTGATCCCGGCCGATTTCCTCGCGCCGCGCCACGACGCCGCGTGCGCGACCGTGATGTTCTCGGGCACGCTGAGCCCGTTCGATTTTTATCGCGACACGCTCGGGCTGCCGGGCGACACGGGCTTGCTCGACGTCGAGGGGCCGTTTCGCGCCGAGCAGTTGACGGTGAAGGTCGCGTCGCACGTGTCGACGCGCTGGCGCGACCGCGAGCGCTCGCTCGAGCCGATCGTCGAGCTGATCGCCGCGCAGTACGCGGCGCGCCCGGGCAATTATCTCGGGTTCCTGAGCAGCTTCGAGTATCTGCAGCAGGTCGTCGCGCGGCTGCGCGAGCGCCATCCGGCGCTGCCCGTCTGGGAGCAGGCGCCCGGCATGGACGAGGCCGCACGCGACGCGTTCCTCGCGCGCTTCGAGCCGAACGGGCGGGGCATCGGCTTCGCGGTGCTGGGCGGCGCGTTTTCGGAGGGAATCGATCTCGCGGGCGACCGGCTGATCGGCGCGTTCGTCGCGACACTCGGCCTGCCGCAGGTCAACGACGTCAACGAGGAGATGCGTCGCGCGATGGACGCGCGCTTCGGCTGCGGCTACGACTACATCTATCTGTTTCCGGGGCTGCGCAAAGTCGTGCAGGCGGCGGGGCGGGTGATCCGCACCGAGCGCGACGAGGGCGTCGTGCATCTGATCGACGACCGGTTCCAGCGCGGCGAGGTGCGCCGGCTGCTGCCGCGGTGGTGGCGGTTGAGCTGACCGGCCGGATGGCGGAGCCGCGCGCGCGGCGCGGCATCACTGTGTCCGTTTGGGGCCGGCCGGCGACGTCGTGCGTCGGCCGGCCCGACGGCGGCGATCAACGCACCCAGTGGCACACGCGATGGTGGTGGTGATCGAAGCGGCACGCGCGATGCGGATGCGCTTCGGCCGACGGCACGAGCGCGGCGAGGGCAACGGCGGCGACGAGCGCCGACATCAGCAGGTTCTTCATGTTTCGGTCCTTTTCCCGAGCGAATGAGCGTGTGGCGGAGCGGTCGCGCCGCACGCCGTCGCGCGACCGCTGACGGCCATCATACGAACGCGCGCCGTTTCACATGTAATGAGTTGCTACGGCCGATGACGGATCGAGCAAGCGGTAATCGACGGAAAGAAAACCGCCGCGCGGCTCGGCTGTCTTGCGAATTGGAAGGCTCGGCCCGCTCGCTCGGCGGCCGGGCCGGCCGGCGAGCCGGCCCGCTGGCCCGGTTGCATCCGTCGTTTTCGGCGACGCCGGTGTTGGCCGTGACGCGGTCGCCGATCGCGCCGATCGCGCCGATCGCGCCGATCGCGCCGATCGCGCCGTTTGAGCCACGTGAGTCATTCAAGTCATTCGCGCGTCGCGGCTCGCGTCGTCTTTCCCGCTCACGTCGCCCCGCGCGCGCCCATCGACCGCCGCAGCCAGTCGGCGAGCCGCTGCGCGCCGTCAGGCAGGTCCGCGTCCGCGCGGGTGCACAGGTAGTAGTCGCGTCCGTCGTCGAGCGTGTGGTCGAACAGCTTGACGAGTTCGCCGTTCAGCAGTTCCCGCTCGATCAGCGGCGTGCGCAGGAGCGCCGCGCCGAGCCCCGCGCGCGTCGCGGCGAGCGTCAGTTGGCCGTCCTCGAAAAGCGGGCCGACCGCGTGCGTGACGTGTTTCACGCCCGCGCCCTGAAACCAGTTGACCCACGCATTGCGATCCTCGTCGTGCACGAGCGGCGCGAAGGCGAGATCGGCCGGCCGCCGGAACGGCCCGTGGCGGCGCGCGAACGCGGGGCTGCACACGGGCGCGACCGCGCCCGACAGCAGCCGCTCGCAGCGGTAGCCGCGCCAGTCGCCGACGCCGAAGCGGATCGACAGATCCGACGCGTCGCTCAGGTAGTTGCGGTGGTGCGCGTACAGCACGGTGACGTCGAGGTCCTGATTGTCCGCGAGGAACGCGTGCAGGCGCGGGATGAACCAGCCGATCCCGAACAGCGGAATCAGGCTGATCGTGATCTGCCGCAGCGACGAACGGTCGCGAACGAACCCGGTCGCGCTGCGCAGCACCGAGAACGCCGCGCTGATCGACCGATAGTAGTCGCGTCCCTCGTCGGTGAGCGCGAGCGTGCGGCCTTCGCGGACCGTGAGCGGCGTCTGCACGAAGGACTCCAGCAACTGAAGCTGATGGCTGACCGCGGACGGCGTGATGTCGAGTTCGGCCGCGGCGGCCGTGACCGAGCCGACGCGCGCGAACGCTTCGAACGCGCGCACGGCGCGCAGCGGCGGATCGTTGATCAATCGTTCGATATTTTTCATGAATCGAATTTTATCGAATCATATTTCGTTGCGGAAATGAAAAAAGTTGACTTGAATACAATGCGTTACCAAGTACGCGCGGTATCGGCATAAGTATCGAACAATTGAATATTTGCGGCCATTGAAGACGAATATTTAATATTTTTCATGTTTGGCGCGCGTTTTTATTCCCCTTCGATCCTCAGGTCCCGCTCTTCGATGAAATTCCCTGTCATGTTGTCGCTCGGCGCCGCGCTGTCGGCCGCCGCCATGCTCTCCGCGTCCGCCGCGCAAGCGGCGGCGCCTGTCCAGGCCAACCCACCCGCGCAGCCCGCCCAATCCGTGCCGCAAACCGTGCTGATCGGGCTCGCCGCGCCGCTGACGGGCCCCTCCGCGCGAATCGGCAAGGATCTGCAGAACGGCGCGCAGCTCGCGCTCGACGACGCGAACAGCCGCCATCCGACGGTGGGCGGCAGGCCGGTCGTCTACAAGCTCGTCGCGGTCGACGACCAGTCCGACCCGCGCACCGCCGTGACGGTCGCGCAGCAGCTCGTCGAGCGGCGCGTGATCGGCGTCGTCGGGCACTGGAACACGGGCTGCAGCGTGCCGGCGTCGCGAATCTATCGAGACGCCGGCATCGCGCAGATCGCGCCCGCGTCGACCGGCCGCCAGTACACGCGGCAAGGCTATCCGACCGCGTTCCGGATCGTGGGCCACGACGACGCGAGCGGCGCATACGCGGGCGCGTACGTCGTGAAGACGTTGCGCGCGAAGCGGATCGCGGTGATCGACGATCGCACCGCGTTCGGCGCGGGGCTCGCGGATCAGTTCGCGAAGGGCGTCGAGGCGAGCGGCGGCGCGATTGTCGATCGCCAGTACGTGAACGACAAGACGACCGATTTCAGCGCGGTGCTGACGGCCGTCAAGGCCAAGCGCGCGGACGTCGTGTTCTTCGGCGGCCTGGACGCGCAGGCTGCGCCGCTCGCGCGGCGGATGCGCCAGTTGAAGCTGAGCGCGACGCTCGTCGGCGCGGGTGGTTTCGTCACGCAGACGTTCCTGTCGCTCGCGGGGCCGGACGGCGACGGCGTGACCGCGCTCGAGCCGGGACTGCCGCTTGCGCGGATGCCGGGCGGCGCGGCGTTCGACGCCCGCTATCGCGCGCGCTATCACGCGCCGATCGAGCTGCACGCGCCGTTCGCGTACGACGCGGCCGCGACGCTGATCGCCGCTGCGGAGCGCGCGAACTCGACGGACGCGGCGCGTCTGCCGGCGGTGCTGCACGTGCTGCGGCGGCAAGGCGTGACGGGCGCGATCGCATTCGACGCCGAAGGCAATCTGCGGGACCCGGCGTTCACGATCTACCGCGCGGGCGGCGGCAAATGGACCGCGGTCGACGTGCTCGGCGGCGCCGGCGCCGCGGCCGGCTCGGCCGGCATGGCGTCGAAGACGGCGAGCCTGCCGAATGCGTCGGTTGTATCGGCGACATCGACTGCATCTGCCGTATCTGCCTCATCGACAGCATCGACCGTATCGACCGCATCGACAGCATCGACAGCATCGAAATAACATCGAACCAGGAGACATGCTGATGACGATCATCCCCATTCATCCGGTCGCAGGCGGCGCGGCGGACGACGAGCCGCTCGGCATCCTCGCGCGGCGGCGCATCGAAGCGCAGATCATCAAGCCGATCTACGAGATCATGAAGCGCGAATTCGGCATCGAGCGCGCGCAGGCGGTGATCGCGGAGGCGGTGCGAGGCGCGGCGCTCGACGCGGGGCGCTCGTTCGCCGCGAAGGAGCCGGGCGGCACGAGCATCGCGTCGTTCGTCGCGCTGCAGGTGCTGTGGGAGAAGGACGACGCGCTCGATGTCGACGTGCGCCGCGCGGACGACGCGCATTACGACTACGACGTGCGCCGCTGCGCCTATGCGCAGATGTATCGCGAGATGGGGCTGGGCGAGATCGGACATCTGCTGAGCTGCGCGCGCGACAGCGTGTTCATCGAGGGCTACGACCCGCGCATCGAGCTGACGCGCACGCGCACGCTGATGCAGGGCGGCACGCATTGCGATTTTCGGTATCGGATGACGGAGCCGGCGCGCGGCGAGACGGGAAAGGCCGGCGAGACGGGAAAGGCCGGCGAGGCGGGAGAGGCGGGCGAGGCGCGAGAGGCGGGAGGGGCGCGAGAGGCGGGAGAGGCGCGAGAGACAGGCGAAATCGAGGCGGCGCGTGAAGCGAGTGGCGTGGCGCGAAACGCAACGGCGGCGCCGGGCGACGTTTCCGGCGACGGGCGCGAAGCGCGGACGCCTGTGCACGAGTCGGCGGTGCGGCCGGACCCTTCGCCAGCCCCTTTGGCGGAATCCCGGACGGAATCCCGGCCGCCCGGCGACGCGCCACCGGGGCCTTCGTCGCTGTCCGCGTCCGATCGGGACGCCGCCGCATCGCCGCTCACCGGCGCGCAAGCGAAGCCCGAGGCGAGCGATGCGACGCGGTGAGGCACGTGGTGAAGCACGCGACAAGGCGCGCGAAAAGCCATGCGAAAAGGCATGCGACAAGGGATGCGATGCGGCGCTGCGCGTCGACGGCGCGCGCCTGTGGGCGTCGCTCGAACGGATGGCGGAAATCGGCGCGACGCCGAAAGGCGGCGTGTGCCGGCTCGCGCTGACGGACGAAGATCGTCGCGCGCGCGACCTGTTCGTCGAATGGGCGCGCGACGCGGGCTGCACGGTTCGGGTCGACCGGATCGGCAACCTCTTCGCGCGCCGCGCGGGCCGCGATCCGCTTGCTGCGCCCGTGCTGACGGGCTCGCACGCCGACACGCAGCCGACGGGCGGCCGCTACGACGGCATTTACGGCGTGCTGGGCGGCCTCGAGGTCGTGCGCGCGCTGAACGACGCGGGCGTCGAGACCCGGCGGCCGATCGACGTCGTCGTGTGGACCAACGAGGAAGGCTCGCGCTTCGCGCCGCCGATGATCGCCTCCGGCGTGTTCGCCGGCGTCTATCCGCTCGATTTCGGGCTGTCGCGCGCGGACGCGGCTGGCGTGACGCTCGGCGACGCGCTCGCGCGGATCGGCTACGCGGGCGACGCGCCCGTCGGCGGCGCGCCGGTGCACGCGGCGTACGAACTGCACATCGAGCAGGGCGCGATTCTCGAGCGCGGCGGCCATACGATCGGCGTGGTGACGGCGGGGCAGGGGCAACGCTGGTACGAGGCGACGCTCACGGGCGTCGACGCGCACGCGGGCACGACGCCGATGGCGCTGCGCCGCGACGCGCTCGTCGGCGCCGCGCGGATGATCGGTTTCGTCGATTCGCTCGGCCGCCGTCACGCGCCGCACGGCCGCGCGACGGTCGGGATGATCGAAGCGCGCCCGAATTCGCGCAACACGGTGCCGGGGGCGTGCTTCTTCACGATCGAATGCCGGCACCCGGACGCCGCGACGCTCGCCGACATGGACGCCGCGCTGCGCGAGGAACTCGAGCGTATCGCCGAATCGTCGGGCCTCGCCGCGCGGATCGAGCAGATCGCCGATTACGCGCCGGTGCCGTTCGCGCCCGCGTGCGTGGCGGCGGTGCGCGACGCGGCGGCCGCGCTCGGCCTGCCGCACGCGGACATCGTGTCGGGTGCGGGGCACGACGCATGCCATCTCGCGCGCGTCGCGCCGACCGGAATGATTTTTGTGCCGTGCGTCGACGGCCTGAGCCACAACGAGGCGGAGGCGATCACACCGGAATGGGCGGAGGCGGGCGCGAACGTGCTGCTGCACGCGATGCTCGCGAGCGCGCGGGACGTCTAGCGGCCGGGCCGCGTTTCGGCGCGCGGCCCGGCCGGGGCGTGCGCCCCGGATGCGCCGCGCCCGCCGCCGCTGTCGCCGTGCGCCTTCGGCCGCCGCGCGCACTGCACACACCGTCCACACCGTTCACCGTTCACCGTCCACACCGCACGCGCCGCACGCGCGCGGCAGCGAATCAGCGAATCAGCGAATTCGCGCGCCGCAGCCCCCGGCCTTCGTTCCGGTCGGATCAACGCTTACAACAATCTTCACAAACAGGTTCCAATAATTGCGATATGCTTTCATATTACGAATGATCATGAAATAAACCAATCACATAAACGGGGGAAATTCGATGGCGATCACCCAATCGGGGGCCGGCTCTCTTCTCGCGGCGACGCAAAGCGATCCGTGGTCGCAGTTGCAGGACGCCGCGCAGTCGCTGATCAACGGCACCACGGGCAAGTCCGCGCTGGACGTGAACGGGCTCGTTTCGGTGCTCGTCAACGCGAAGACGGCGGGCCAGGCGGCGGAGATCAAGAACCAGGTGACGTGGAACAACACGCAGATCTCCGCGCTCGGCGCGCTGAAGCTCGCGCTCAGCAACCTGCAGACGGGCGTCGAGCCGCTGTCCGACGGCACGCTCGCGCAGAAATTCGCGTCGAAGGCGAGCGGCAAGGGGCTCACCGCGACGACGGACAAGGGCGCCGTCGCCGGCACGTATCAGGTCGAGGTCAAGCAGGTCGCGCGCTCGCAGACGCTCGTGTCGGGCGGCTTCGATCCGAAGCAGCAGCTCGGCTCCGGCACGCTCACGCTCAAGATCGGCGACCGCTCGACGTCGGTCGGCATCGACGCCACGAACAACACCCCGGCCGGCATCGCGGCCGCGATCAATTCGGCGAAGAACAATCCCGGCGTGACCGCGACGGTCGTGACGGGCACCGACGGCGCGCATCTCGTGCTGCGCTCGACGGCGCCGGGCAGCGCGAACGTGATAGACGTGAGCGTCTCGAACGTGAAGGACGACGCCGGCCTGTCGGGCCTCGAGGTCAAGTCGACGGCCGACGACAAGGGCGGCAAGTCGGAGATCGCGTCGCCGAGCGGCGCGTGGAAGCAGAGCGACTTCGCGCAGGACGCGATCGTCACGGTGGGCGGCGTGATCACCGCGCGCAGCGCGGACAACGCGGTCAAGGGCGTGATGGCCGGCGTGACGATCAACGTGACCGAGGAAGCGATCGGCGCGCCGCAGACGCTGTCGATCACCCGCGACATCGAGGGGCAGGCGCGCACGGTGACGAACTTCGTCGACCTGTACAACTCGATGGTCGGCACGATGTCGCAGCTCACGTCGTTCGACAAGACCGCGAAACCCGGGCAGCAGGGCGGCCCGCTGATCGGCGATTCGATGCTGAACGGCATTCGCAATTCGCTCGCGCACATCGTCGGCGGCGGCGTGCCGCACGGCGACAACAAGCGCGCGTCGCTCGCGGCGCTCGGCATCACGTTCGCGCGGCCCGGCGACAAGCAGCCGGAAGGCTCGCTGATCGTCGACAAGAACAAGCTGAACGCGGCGCTGGAGAAAGATCCGCAAGCGGTCGAGGCGCTGTTCAACAAGACGAACGGCATCGGCGCGCAGATCACGAAGGCGCTCGACACGCACTTGCGCAAGGACGGCTCGTTCGACATCCGCTCGAACGCGATCGACCTCGACATGAAGAGCATCGCGCAGCGGCAGGCGCGGCTCGAGACCTTTTCCGCGCAGCTCACAGCGCAGTTCAAGGCGCAGTTCACCGCGCTCGACGCGCTGATGGCGCGGATGCAGCAGAACAACAACTATCTGACGCAGTTGTTCGGCGGCGCAAACAGCTCGGGCGCGCTCGCGAACAACAAATAACGCGAACGGGGGCGCGGCGCATCCGCCGCCCGCGGCGGCCCGCGCGGGCGGACGCGCCTCCCGCTTCTCACGACGGCGACGGCGACGGCGCGCGCGGCGGCAATGCGCGTGCCGTCGCCGTTATTCTTGGCGATTCGCCGCCGACCCGTTGCCGCTTCGCTGTCGTCGAGCTGTTGTTTCGCCGCCGTCTCGCTTGGCTTTGCTACGGTTCGGTTCAGTTTGCCCCCGCTTTGCCCCGATTCGTCCCGCTTTACCCCGGTTCGCTTTGCCCCGGTTCGCATACTTGGCGTCCGTCCGGGCGCTTGCGTGCGCTGCAATTCCAATCACGCTGGGTTCTTTGTTTCGTCGCCGAACGCGGCTCGGCGCGCCTACGCGTCCCAGGCGGGCGTGTCGCCGAATCGCTCGGCGAGAAAGTCGATCATCGTGCGCATCGCGAGCGGCATCTGCTTGCGCGACGCATAGACCGCGTAAATGCCGAGATCGGGCGCCGCGTAGTCGGGCAACACGCGCGCGAGCGCGCCCGCGCGGATCGGCTCCGCCGCCGCGAACGTCGGCAGCAGCGCGATGCCGCCGCCCGCGATCGCCGCGCGCAGCAGCACGAGCGCGTCGTTCGCGCTCAGATTGCCTTGCACCGGCACGGTCGCGGCTTCGCCGTCGCGCGCCAGGTGCCACAGGCTCTGCCCGAAATACGCATACGTGAGGCAGTTGTGCCGCGCGAGGTCGTGCGGCCGCTTCGGCGCGCCGTGCGCGGCCAGATAGCCGGGCGACGCGCACAGCGCCGAGCGGCACGTGCCGAGCCGGCGAGCGATCAGGTTCGGATCGACTTCGTTCGTGATGCGGATCGCGAGATCGATGCGTTCGTCGACGAGATCGGCGGTGCGGTCCGTGACGAGCAGATCGACCGATACGGCCGGGTAGCGGGCCAGATAGTCGAGGACGGCGTCGGTCACGTGCGTCTGCGCGAAGATCGCGCTCGCGGTGATCCGCAATGCGCCGCGCGGCGCGTCGCCGGGCTCGGCGACGACCGTCGCGACGTGATCGGCGAGTCCGAGCATGTCGCGGCAGAGCGGCAGCATCTGCGCGCCGGCCGCCGTGAGCGTCAGGCGGCGGGTGGTCCGGTGCAGCAGGCGCGCGCCCGTCCATTGCTCCATGAACGCGACGTAGCGCGACGCCATCGCGCGCGACATGTCCAGATGCTGCGCGGCCGCCGACACGCTGCCGCGCTCGGCGGTCTCGACGAACACTCGCATCGCGGTGATTCGATCCATATTCGCTCAATTGATGCAACAAATTGTCGATCGCTGCATTGTATTTGATCGATCGGATATCGAATAGACTCGCTCCACTTTCTTCACGAACGAGCTTGCACACGATGAACAGCTTCCGACTCCAATATTTTTTCGATCCGCTCTGCGGCTGGTGCTATGCGAGCGCGCCGGCGCTCGCCGGGCTCGACGACGCCTATCCGGGCGTGCTCGAGCTGATGCCGTCGGGGCTCTTCGCCGACGAGGGCGCGCGCGATCTGACGCCCGAATGGGGCGAGTACGCGTGGCGTAACGATCAGCGCATCGAGCAGATGACGGGGCAGCGTTTCACGCACGCGTATCGCGAGCAGGTGCTGCTGCGCGGCGGCGTGCGCTTCGATTCGGGGCCGGCGAACCGCGCGCTGACCGCGCTGCGCGGCGTCGACGCGCGGCTCGAGCGGCCGCTTCTCGAGGCGATTCAGCTCGCGCGTTACGTCGACGGCCTCGATACCGCGCGTGCGGACGTACTGGCGCGCGTCGCGGCGGACGTCGCGGCGAAGGCGGGCGCGACGGTCGACGCCGGCGCGCTCGCACGCCGCATCGACAGCGACGCGGCGCTTGCGGACGCGACGGCCGAGCGCATCGCCGACACGCAGCGGACGATGCGGCAGCTCGGCGCGTCGGGCGTGCCGCAACTGCTGCTGACGGTCGGCGAGCGCGGCTACGTGCTGCACGGCGCGAGCCTGTACGGCGGCGCGCACGCGGCGGTCGCGGCGGTCGAGCGCGTGTTGCAGGACGCGTAACGCCAGCGGCGGGCGGCGGGCGGGGCGTTCCGCCGCTCGCACGGTGCGCACGGTGTCGACATGGCTCACGGCCGGCGAACTGCGCGCAGGCCGGCTCGAGACCGTGCTGACCGGCCGCGCGGTCGACGACATGGCGATCAACGTGCTGTGGCCGCATTCGCGCGCGCTTGCGCCGAAGGTGCGCGTGACGATCGATGCGCTCGTCGAGCGCTTTATTCGAGCGCTTTATGCCGGTTCCGCCGCGGGCCGGCGAAGCCGGTTGGGGCGGCCGATCGCAGCGGCCGGCCTTCGTCGGCTGGGCGCGGCGCTTTCCGCCGCGCACGGCGCTCATCGGCAAGCAATGTGTGCCGGACCGCGATTGCGGCGGGCTGCTGCGCATGTCGCCAATCCCTTGTCTGCGCACGGTCTTTGGAAATCAGGTTTAATCGGTTTGAACCGCGCCGGCCGCACGTTAGCATCGACCGTCGAATCCAGGCCTGTCGCACCGCACCGTGCATGCCGGCCGGACGCTCATCATCGAATGGAGAGAAAACATGGCACTACGCTCACTCGGCACCTCGACGATTCAAGTTTCGCCGCTCGTGTTCGGCGGCAACGTGTTCGGCTGGACCGCCGACGAGAACACGTCGTTCTCGCTGCTCGACGCGCTCGCCGACGCCGGCATCAACTTCATCGACACGGCCGACGTCTACTCGGCCTGGGCGCCCGGCAACCGAGGCGGCGAATCGGAGACGATCATCGGCAAGTGGCTCAAGCGCTCGGGCAAGCGCGACCAGGTCGTCATCGCGACGAAGGTCGGGTTGCTCGAAGCGCGGGCGGGCCTGTCGCGCGAGAACATCCTGAAGGCCGCCGACGATTCGCTGCGGCGCTTGCAAACCGACTACATCGATCTCTATTTCTCGCACCGCGATCTTGCCGACACCGCGCCGCTCGAAGAAACGCTCGGCGCATACCAGACGCTGATCGAGCAGGGCAAGGTGCGGATCATCGGCGCGTCGAACTACAGCGGCGCGCGGCTGCGCGAAGCGGCCGAGTTGAGCCGCCGCACCGGCCTGCCCGCGTATCAGGTGATCCAGCCCGAATACAACCTGTACGACCGCGCAGAATACGAGCGCGATCTCGAACCGGTCGCGACCGAGCTGAAGCTCGGCGTCGTCACTTACTACGCGCTCGCGAGCGGCTTCCTGTCGGGCAAGTACCGCACCGAGGCGGACCTGAAGAAAAGCGCGCGCGGCGGGCGCGTCGAGCAATACCTGAACCCGCGCGGCTTGCGGATTCTCGAGGCGCTCGATGAGGTCGCGGCGAAGCACGACTCGACGCCGACGTCGGTTGCGCTCGCGTGGCAGATCGCGCGGCCGAGCGTCACCGCGCCGATCGCGAGCGCGACGTCGGTCGAGCAATTGGGTGCGCTCGGCGCGGCGATCCGGCTGCGGCTCGACGCGGACGACGTCAAGCGGCTCGACGACGCGAGCGCGCCGTAAGCGGGCGATCCCGTCGGCGCGGCGGAGCGCGCCGGGTCGGATCGTGACGCGCGGTTGCGACGGCCCGGGGGGCGGATGCGTGCGGGCGCGGCGCTGAAACGCGAATCAGCGCGCGCGCATCGCCGTCGGGAGGCGGGCGGCCCGCTGTGCGTGAGCCTGCCGGCGCCGTTCCGACGGCGCCGGGGCTGTCGATGCTGCGCGACGTCGTGGAACGGGCGTCGATTGCCGTTTGCCGCATGGTTGGATCGCGTCGTGCGTGCGGCGCGCTTGCGAAACGCATCCGCTTGGCAACCGCCGCCGCTGCCGCCGTTCATCCATTCGGTCGATACCGCGCCGTCAGGCGCGCGGGCACCATAGCCTCCTGTTTCGCGATCGCGCCCGCCGGCGCGTCGCTCAATCGGAGGAAAGCATGGGAGCAGATCCGGTCTTCATTCAAGTCGGCGCGCTGGCCGAAGGCTTCGCGCCCGACAGCCACATACTCGAACCCGTCGACGATCTCGCGGGGCGCACGCTCACGCTCACGGCGACGGACGGCGCGACGCGCGAATACACGTTCGCCGACCGATCGACGCTGCACTGGCGCGAGCAGCGGGCGGCACGCGACGCAAGCGATGCCGCCGGGGCAGGCGGCGAGGCCGCGTACCGCGCGACGCAGCTGCGCGACGGCATCTACTTCGTCGACTATGTCGACCCGACCCGCCGCGCGACGTCGGTCAGCATCGTGCTCGATTTGCCGCGGGCCGTCTGGACGTCGGTCGAAGGCGTGCTGCCGACCGAGGGCGACGTGCGCATCGATGCATTCTCGCGTGTCGCGCGCGGGCTGCCGCTGACGGGCGTCGAGGCGGCGTTCCGCCACGGCGCGATCGTGGGTGCCGCGGCGCCCGGCCCGCTGCACGCGCCGACGCGTGAGCTGATCGGCAAGCGGACGATGTACCGTTACAGCCCGACGGAGTGCTACGAGCACATCTACCTGAACGACGACTTCTACGCGTGGCATTGCCTGGAAGGCGTCGAGCGCGGGCTCGCGGACGTCGACCGCTGCCATTACTTCAAGCTCGCCGACGCGCTGTACCTGTTCGTCTGGCGCGAGAAGATCGTGCCGACGCTCGGCGTCGTGCTGATCGATCTGGACCGGTGCAAGACGGACGGCAAGATCTTCGGCTACCGTGAGGGCGACTTCGGCGCACTGTCGAATTTCCCGATCGGCGCTCGCGCACAGGTGCTGAACGAAACCGTGCACCCGCTCGCGCGATGAACGGCGCCGACTCGAAGCACGCGACGCTTCCGCGCGGACGGCTCGTTGCCGATTTCGGCGGCCGCACCGTACTCGTGACGGGCGGCGCGCAGGGAATCGGCGCGGCGATCGCCGAAGCGTTCGCCGCCGCCGGCGCGACCGTCGCGATCGCCGATTTGCAGCACGACGCGGCTGCCGCGCTTGCCGCGCGGCTCGCCGCGCGCGGGCGCGAGGGCGGCCGCGCGGCTCGGGGCGAGCAGGCGGTGCGCGCGTACCGTGTCGACGCCGCGCGGCGCGACGAGCTGTTCGCGCTCGTCGCGCAGGTCGAGGCGGACAGCGGGCGGCTCGACGTCGTCGTGCACAACGCCGCGTATTTTCCGCTGACGCCGTTCGACGCGATCTCACACGACGTGCTCGAGCGCACGCTCGCCGTCAATCTGTCCGCTCTGTTCTGGCTCGCGCAGGCGGCGCTGCCTGCCTTCGAGCGCGTCGGGCGGGGGCGCATGCTCGCGACGTCGTCGGTGACGGGCCCGCGCGTCGCATATCCGGGGCTCGCGCATTACGCGTCGTCGAAGGCCGGCGTGAACGGCTTCATCCGCGCGGCGGCGCTCGAGCTCGCGAGCCGGAACGTGACCGTCAACGGCGTCGAGCCGGGCATGATCCGCACGCCGGCCGCCGGCAATCTCGGCGATGCGGCGCACAGCGAGCGGATCGCGCGCGGCGTGCCGCTCGGCCGTCTTGGCGAGCCGGAGGACATTGCGGCCGCGATGCTGTTCCTCGCGTCGGACGCGGCCGGCTACATCACCGGACAGACGATCGTCGTCGACGGCGGCGCGACGCTGCCGGAGACCGGCGCGACGCTCGCATAGCGTCGAATGGCACGGCGGGGGACGAGCGCCGGCGTGCGCCGGCGCGACGAGCGGGCAGCGTCGGCGAGCGGCCTGGTGTCGGAAGTCGCCGGGATGTCTCGCGCGCGAGCGCCGGCTCGTGTCCGCGGCGGTTTGCACGGCGTGCGAGCCGGGCGGCACCTGCGGACGGCCGATTCGCGCGACTCGGCCGCCCTGAGTCGCGAAACGTGCGGCGCAAGCGGCGTCGATGCAGGTTTCGGCGCCCGTCTCGACGACGGCGCGCGGTGAAGCGGTTTTCATGCTCGGTCCTCCTCGAATCGGTGATCGATGGCCGTGACTGCAGATCGAGTGTAGGGATCGCACGCGCGGCGCGATATTTGTCGCTCGGCTGACTTGACGCCCGTACGATTTGCCGATCCGTGCTCACGGTTGCGACGGCGGCGCGCCCATGCTGCCGGAGTCGCCCGCTCGCGATCGAGATGCCCGCCGCCATGACGCACGACCCAGCGACGCACGACCCAGCCGAACCCGATGCCGACGCGCACTGCGCGTCGTACGCGCATGCGTTGCGAACCTGCGTGGCTTCGCTGCAGGCGCTCGCGCGGCCGACGGCGACGGTGTTCTACCGGATCGACGCGAGCGGCGAGCCCGTCGATTTCGAACTGTTCGGGATGACGGCCGGGATGCACCGCGCATACGTGAGCCGCTACCGGCCGCTCGATCCGCTGCATCCGTCGCGTTGCGCGGCGCAGCCGGGCGCGGTGGTCACACTCGCGTCGCAGTTGCCGGACGAACGGCGCGACGCGTCGTCTTACTGGACGGGCTTCCTGCGGCGGCACGGCGTCGCCGATGTCGTCGAGGTGCTGCTGCGCGACGGCGGCGCGGTGATTGCCGCGTTCTCGCTGCTGCGTCTGGAGGGGGGCGGTCGCTATTCGGCAGCCGAGATTGCGGCGCTGCGCGTGATCCAGCCGGTCATCGAGGTGGCGCTGCTGCCGCCGTTGCGTGCGGTGCGCGGGATTCGGCGGATCGCATGCGACGCGCGGCTCACGCATCGCGAGGAGCAGATCGCACGCCTCGTGCGTGACGGGCGCTCGAACAAGCAGATCGCGCGCGATCTATCGCTCGGCCAGCCGACCGTCAAGACGCACTTGCTGCGGATGTTTCGCAAGCTTGGCGTATCGAACCGGACCGAGCTCGTCGGCGCACTGTTCCTTTGACTGGCGCTCGGGTGGCGCGGAGGCGGAAGATGCGGCCGCCGCGCGGCGCTGTTCGCGTGGCCGCGAAGGCGGTCGAGGCGAAGAATGCGGAGCGTGGCCGCTTGATTCGCGGAAGCGACGTGTCTTGAATTCCCGGCCGACTGCCGACTGCCGACTGCCGGCTGTCGAAAGCCGAAAGCCGAAAGCCGAAAGCCGAAAGCCGAAACGGCAAAGGTTGGATGAGTAAAGACCTGAGCCGAGCGTCCAAAGCCCAAAGCCCAAAGCCCAAAGCCCAAAGCCCGAAGCCCGAAGCCCGAAGCCCGAAGCCCGAAGCCCGAAGCCCAAAGCCCAAAGCCCAAACACAGCCTCCTCCCCGGCGTCGCGCCGTCCCCCGCCAACCTGCCAATTTGCGCTAACCCGCCGCGAAACGCGGTCGCTACAGTGGTGCGCAATCGCCCGCGCGGCCGTCTTTTCGCGCGGGCGTCGAACGGTCAAACCACCATTGCGAGACGCTTATGACAAAGACGGACATCGTCACCGTGACCGATGCGGTGCGCGCGTTCACCGAGCGCGAATTCGGGATCTTCGTCGACGGCGCGATGCGTGCCGCGCATTCGCCGCGCCGGCTCGACGTGTTCGACCCGGCGACGGGCGAGCGTCTTTCGCGCGTGCCGGACGCCGACGCGCACGATGTCGACGCCGCCGTCGCGAGCGCGAAGCGCGCATTCGACGCGCGCGCGTGGAGTGGGCTGCGGCCCGCCGATCGCGAGCGCATCCTGCTGAAGCTCGCCGACGTGCTCGACGCGCATGCCGAGGAACTCGCGCAGCTCGAAACGCTGAACCAGGGCAAGTCGATTCTGGTATCGCGCGGCGTCGAGGTCGGCGCGACGATCGAGTACGTTCGCTACATGGCCGGCTGGGCGACGAAGATCACCGGCGAGACGCTCGACGTATCGATCCCGTTTCCGCCCGGCGCGCGCTACACCGCGTACACGCGCAAGGAGCCGGTTGGCGTCGTCGCCGCGATCGTGCCGTGGAATTTCCCGCTGATGATCGCCGTCTGGAAGCTCGTGCCGGCGCTTGCGGCAGGCTGCACGGTCGTCCTGAAGCCGTCGCCCGAGACTCCGCTCACGGCGCTGAGGCTTGCCGAGCTCGCGCTCGAAGCGGGCGTGCCGGCGGGCGTGTTCAACGTGGTGACGGGCGGGCGCGAATGCGGCGCCGCGCTCGCGAGCCATCCGTCGATCCGCAAGATCTCGTTCACCGGCTCGACCGCGACGGGCAAGCTCGTCGGCGCGGCCGCCGTGCAGAACATGACGCGCTTCTCGCTCGAGCTGGGCGGCAAGAATCCGATCGTGATGCTCGAGGACGTCGACGTCGAGCAAGCGCTCGGCGGCGTGGCGGCCGGCGCGTTCTTCAACCAGGGGCAGGTGTGCGCGGCCGCGTCGCGCATCTACGTGCACCGCAGCAAGTTTCGCCGGCTCGCGGACGGGCTCGCCGGCATTGCGGCGTCGATGCGGCTCGGTCCGGGCCTCGATCCCGCCGCGCAGATCAACCCGCTCGTGTCCGCGCACCATCGCGACAAGGTCGTCGGGCACATCGAGGCGGCGCGCCGCGACGGCCTCACGTTCCTCGCGGGCGGCTCGCCCGCCGACGATCTGCCCGGCTACTTCGTGCGCCCGGCCGTGATCGCCGACGCGGCGCACGACAGCGCGATCGTGCGCGACGAAGTGTTCGGCCCGGTCGTCGTCGTGCTGCCGTTCGACGATCCGGCCGACGCGGTGCGGCTCGCGAACGCGTCGCCGTACGGGCTCGCCGCGAGCCTCTGGAGCAACGACCTGAAGGCGGTGATGGATCTCGTGCCGCGGATCGAGGCGGGCACGGTCTGGGTCAATTGCCACATCCCGCTCGATCCGTCGATGCCGTTCGGCGGCTACAAGCAGTCGGGCATCGGCCGAGAGTTCGGCCATCATGCGATCGAAGGCTTCACCGAAACCAAATCCGTCTGCATCGCGCACTGAACGCGCGGGCGGCTCGATTCTTCCCCGGAGCAATGCAATGAGCTACAACGATTCCCGTTTCTGGCACCCGATGCTGCACCCGAACGACATGAAGCGCCGCGAGCCGATCCGCATCGTGCGCGGCGAGGGCTGCTATGTGTACGACGAGCGCGGGCATCAGCTCGTCGACGGCGTCGCGGGCCTATGGAACGTCAACGTCGGCCATAACCGCGCCGAGGTCAAGCAGGCGATCGTGCGCCAGCTCGACGAGCTCGAATACTTCCAGCTGTTCGACGGCATCACGCATCCGCGCGCCGAGGAGCTGTCGAAGCGGCTGATCGACATGATGGAGCCCGAAGGGATGCGCCGCGTGCTGTACAGCTCGGGAGGCTCGGATTCGGTCGAGACGGCGCTCAAGATCGCGCGCCAGTACTGGAAAGTGCGCGGGCAAGCGGATCGCACGAAGTTCATCTCGCTGAAGCAGGGCTACCACGGCACGCATTTCGGCAGCGCGTCGGTGAACGGCAACACGGTGTTCCGGCGCAACTACGAGCCGAACCTGCCCGGCTGCTTTCACGTCGAGACGCCTTGGATCTACCGCAATCCGTTCACGCAGGACCCCGAAGAACTCGGCCGCATCTGCGCGGAGCTGCTCGAGCGCGAGATCCTGTTCCAGAGTCCGGACACCGTCGCCGCGTTCATCGCCGAGCCGATCCAGGGCGCGGGCGGCGTGATCGTGCCGCCCGCGAACTACTGGCCGCTCGTGCGTGAAGTCTGCGATCGCTACGGCGTGCTTCTGATCGCCGACGAAGTCGTGACGGGCTTCGGGCGCAGCGGCAGCCTGTTCGGCAGCCGCGGCTGGGGCGTGAAGCCCGACATCATGTGTCTCGCGAAAGGCATCTCGTCCGGCTACGTGCCGCTCGGCGCGACCGCGGTGAACGCGCGGATCGAGGAGGCGTTCGCGTCGAACGCGGATTTCAGCGGCGCGATCATGCACGGCTACACGTACTCGGGGCATCCGGTCGCGTGCGCGGCGGCGCTCGCGAGCCTCGACATCGTGCTGCGCGAGGATCTGCCCGCGAACGCGGCGAAGCAGGGCGCGCACCTGCTCGAATCGCTGCAGCCGTTCGTCGAGCGCTTCGGTTCGGTCGGCGAAGTGCGCGGCAAGGGGCTGATGGTCGCGCTCGATCTCGTCGCCGACAAGGCGACGCGCACGCCGATCGATCCGATGTCCGGCTACGCGAACGCGGTTGCCGAGGTCGCGCGCGAGCACGGCGTGCTCGTGCGGCCGGTCGGCACGAAGATCATCCTGTCGCCGCCGCTCGTGATCGAGCGCGAGCAGATCGAGCGGATCGTCGCGGGCCTCGAGGCCGGCTTCGAGGCGACGCCGTTCGCGGGCGGCTGATCGCGACGATCGCAGGCGGCGGATGGCCGACGGCCGGGGCGGCGTGCGCGCAGCCCCGGCCGTTTTGCCAATTTGCGCTACATGCAGGAATTTTGGCCTCCGTATTTTCTCGACATTGACGCATCGCAAAGGAGACGAGGATGTCGGATTTGTCAGACTATTCGAATGCGGGGGCGGGATCGGCGACGGGCGGCGCGAGCGGCCGGCCCGCGCTGGCGGCGGGCGCGGTGGGTTTTCCGACGGCGCTCGCGAGCGCCGTCGGCCTCATCATGGCGAGCCCGGTGATCCTGACCGCGACGTCCGGCTTCGGGATGGGCGGCTGGGCGTTCGCGGTCGCGATGATCATCGCGTTCGTGATGATGCAGGCGCAGGCGACGACGTTCTCCGAGGCGGCCGCGATGTTGCCGACGGCCGGCTCCGTCTACGATTACCTGTCGTGCGGGCTCGGCCGTTTCTGGGCGATCACGGGCACGATTTCCGCGTACTTTCTCGTCCACGTGTTCGCGGGCACGGCCGAGACGATCCTGAGCGGCATCATGGCGCTCGTCAACTTCGAATCGCTGAACGCCGCGTTCGAGCGGCACAACAGCGCGTGGCTCGTCGGCGTCGGCCTCGTCGCGACGTTCGCGGTCACGAACATCATCGGCATCAAGGTGTTCAGCAAGCTCGAGGTCGTGCTGACGATCGGCATGTGGCTGTCGCTGATGATCTTCGGCGTGCTCGGGCTCGCGGCGGCGCCCGCCGTGCAGCTCGACGGCTGGTTCGGGCGCTCGGAAATCGGCGCGTCGGCGCCGGCCGTGCTGTCGCTCGTCGGGATGGCGATGTTCATGTTCGTCGGCTGCGAGTTCGTCACGCCGCTCGCGCCGGAAATGAAGACGCCCGGCAAGACGATTCCGCGCGCGATGGCGCTCGGGCTCGCGGGCGTCGCGGTCTGCATGTTTCTCTACGGCGCGGCGATCAAGCGCCAGGTGCCGAACGTCGCGGTGACGGCCGACGGCCTCACGCATCTGCTCGACACGCCGGGCGCGATTCCCGCATTCGCGTTGCAGGTGCTCGGCCCGTTCGGGCGCGTGTGGTTCGGCGTCGCGTTCCTGTTCGCGGGCGCGGCCACGATCAACACGCTGATGGCCGGGCTGCCGCGCATCCTGTACGGAATGGCCGTCGACGGCGCGCTGCCGAAATGCTTCGCCTACCTGCATCCGCGCTTCAGAACGCCCGTCGTCGGCATCGTCGCGGCGGCCGTCGTGCCGATCGCGCACGCGTGGATCATCCACGGCGACCTCGACAGCATCATGCACCTCGTGCTCGCCGCGACCTGCGCGTGGGGCACCGCGTACCTGCTCGTCACGCTGTCGGTCGTGATGCTGCGAATTCGCCGCCCGGACCTGCCGCGGCCGTACCGGTCGCCGTGGTTTCCGCTGCCGCAGATCGTGTCGAGCGTCGGCATCGTGCTCGCGATCTGGTACATCGCGCCGCCGGGGATGAACAGCCGCGACGTCTACGTGCCGTTCGGCACGATGCTCGGATGCACCGCGCTCTATGCGCTGTTCTGGACGGTCGTCGTGCAGCGCAAGCATCCGTTCAGGCCGGTGCCCGTCGAGGAAGTGCTGCACAACGAGCACGTGCGATGAGCGGGCGCGCGACGGCGGCCGGCCGCGCCGCATCCGCGGCCGGGTGGCGGCGCTGGTTCGCGCCGGCGCCCGTGCCCGGTTATCGGTGCGGCGCGACGCTCGCGCGCGTCGCCGCGGATCTGCGCGCAATGCTCGCCGTCGACGGTGAGCCCGCCGCCGCGCGGATCTTGCTCGACGACGGCATCGAACTGCACGCGGCCGAGCGCGTCGACCGGCAATTTCTGCTGCATACGGTCAGCGTGCGGTTGGAGCGGACGCTCGCCGGCCCCGTGGCGAACGGATCGGCGTCGATCGCCGCCCGCGGCTGGGTGCGCCGCGGGCCGGTCGAGGCAGCGATCGCGCGCGACGCCGACGCGCAATTCGCCGCGCATGTCGCGACGCTGCTCGCCACGCCCGCGCTCGGCGTGCCGCTCGCGGCGCTCGATCTGACATACTGTGAAATCGCCGCGCGCGGCCCGCGCTGGGTGTTGAGCATCGTGCCGTTCGGCGGCAGCGAAGTGGTCGGCAGGATGCCGTCGTTCCGGCGCTACGTGCGTCTCGCCGATATGCAGTGCGAAGCGCTGCGTGCGGCGTTCGCCGGTTTCGAAGCCGCGCTTGCGCGTGCGTCGGGCGATTGACGACGGGCGGTCGGCCGAGCGCGTGCGCACCGCCGCGCGGGTGGCTGTCGCCGCCGCCGTCACGCCGCATCGGAATTCTCTGGAGGCATCGATGTTGTTCCAGTCGCGTTCGCTCGAAGACGTCCACGACCACGGGCTCGCCATCGCCGGCTGGCGTCAGGTCTACCGGCAGATGACGCCCGGCCGTTTCAAGGGCACGGTCACGCAGGTTTTGTACGACGATTTCCATTTCTTCCGCGAAACGACGAACCGCCGCGTCGCGCAGACGGGCATGTCGCCGGAGGGGCGCATGTCGCTCGCGGTGCCCGTGCTCGCGCCGCTGTCGGGGACGTTCCAGCGGCAGCACGTCGACGGCTACGCGCTTCTCGCGCTGCGCCCCAGCGAGGATTTCGAGTTCTACACGCCGGAGGGGATGCGGCTCGTCGGCATCAGCGCCGCACCGGACATGATCGACGAGCTGTGCGAGGCAGAATTCGGAACGCGCGACAGCCGCGCGCCGCGACACGTGATCCGGCTCGCGGACGAGCAGGGCGCGGCGCTCGGCGCGCGCCTGTCGACGTACATCGACGAGGCGCAGCGCAACCCGGCGTGGCTCGAATACGACGCGACGCGCAAGATGTTTCGCGATGCGATGCTCGGCGTGTTCCTCGATGCGCTCGCGAGCGCGGTGGGCGAAGAGCGGCGAGACATCACGCATGCGACGTACAGCGACATCGTCCGGCGCTGCGAGCGTTATCTGGGGGCGCGGCCCGAAGAGCCCGTGACGGTGCTCGAGCTGTGCCGCGCGCTGCGCTGCAGCCGGCGCACGCTGCAGACGAGCTTCCAGCGCGTCGCCGACGTGACGCCCGTCACTTACTTGCGAACGATCCGCCTGAACGCGGTGCGCCGCCTGCTGCGCACGACGTCCGCCGATGCGCTATGCGTCGGCGAGGCCGCCGCGCGTTGGGGCTTCACGCATCTCGGCTATTTCGCACGCGAGTATCGCGGCCTGTTCGGCGAGCTGCCGTCGCAGACGCGGCGCTCGTCCTGAACGTCGTCGGCATGGCGCGTTTCGTGCGCGCCGCGTCCGCCGCCCGCGCCGCGTCCGCTGCGTGCGCGAAGCGCCCGTGCGCACGTCTGTCCGTTCGCAATCCCGACCTCGCCCGTCATCGCGGCGACGCATTTGCCGATTTGGGATACAGGGCCAAGATTTTCGCTGGATAGAGTTCCACCACTGCCGCCGATCGAGCCGCGTCGATCAGTCGATTGGCAATCCAAATCAACGACGGGAGTGGGGGACATGCGGATCAAAGCCTGGATCGCGGCCGGCGTCGCCGGCGCAGCCGTCGCGCCCGCTTGCGCGCAAAGCAGCGTCACGCTGTACGGCACGGTGGACACCGGCGTCATCTATTCGACCAATCAGCAGGTCACGCACGCGGACGGCGGCGTGAGCGGCGGCCACGCATGGCTAATGGGCGGCGGAAACCTGGTGCCGTCGCGATGGGGTTTGCAAGGCGCGGAGGCGCTCGGCGGCGGCTTGAAGGCAGTGTTCGCGCTCGAGCAGCAGTTCCTGTCGGCGAACGGCCAGGCATTGCAGGGCGGCGCGGCGTTCAGCCGCCAGGCGTGGGTCGGCCTGCGTCACGAAGCGTACGGCACGCTCGGCGTCGGACGCCAATACGATTCGTACACCGATACGCTCGGCGCATATGTTTCGAGCAACAGCTGGGCGACCCCGTACGGCTCGCATCTCGGCGACGTCGACAATCTGAACGCGGCGTTCAACTTCAACAACGCGATCAAGTTCACGAGCGCCGATTTTCACGGACTGACGTTCGGCGGCACGTTCAGCTTCGGCGGCCGGGCGGGGGATTTTTCGGCGCATCGCGGCTATGCGGTCGCGGCCGCATACAACCGCGCGCCGGTATCGTTCGGCATCGGCTATTTGAACTTGCGGCAGCCGCTCGACGCGGCGCTCGGCGGCGCGAGCGGATACATCGGCGATTTCGCGTGCGGCAACGCGGGCGCGATGTACTGCTTGCTTCAGGATGCGGTGTCGATGCAGGCGTTCGGCGTCGGCGGATCGATCGCGTTCGGCGAAGCGACCATCGCGCTCACGTACACGCATACTCGTTTGGGCGATAGCGCGTATTTTGCGGCTGCCGCGCATCCGTCGCGCGCGTCGATCGCGTTCGACATCGCCGAGCTGAACGCGGCGTATGCGTTCACGCCGATGCTGCGCGGCGGCGTCGCGTACATTTTCAACAATGCGAAGGCCGACCCGCGCGGGACGACGCGCTTTCATCAACTGAATGTCGGCGCGAACTACAGCTTGTCGAAACGGACTGTGCTCTACGCGGTCGCGATCGGCCAGATCGCATCGGGGCGCGGGCTCGGCAGCGACGCGAACGGCGCCCCCGCGAATTACGCGCAGATTCCCGTGCTCGCGAACAGCAACTCGAATCGACAACTCGCGGTGATGGCGGGGGTGAAGGTGGATTTCTGACGCACGGCGAATGCGGGAACGTGCGCGCGAGCGCCGAGGAGGCGCTTCATTTCTGCGCGAACCGCGCGGGAAGGAGCGAATGCGGCTGTGCTCGCCACGTTGTCGCAACGCGCGATTGAGCGATTGCGTGTTTTCGGCAGAGGCTGCAATGAACGCAGCGATTTCCGCGCCGAGGCGGGCGGCCCCTCGGGACGTGTCCGCGATTCGCGCGTTGACGCGAGCGGCGGATGCGAAACGGGTGCCGCTCGTCGGCCGTGAGCCTAAGCGGATGACGGCGGATCATGCCGAGGCGGTGGCGAATCCTCTCGTCCATTTGATGGAGGCCGGCGAAATTCCGGTCGCGCTGATCGAACTGATGCTCAACGACGATCACGTGGCGATCGAGAACGTCGCGGTTCTGCCGGCGTATCAAGGGCAGGGCCTCGCTCGCCGATTGCCGGACTTCGCGCAACGGGGGGGCGGCGTCGCGCGGCCGCGTGGTGATCCGCCGCTACACGAATACGTTGTTTGTCCGGAACGTCGAGATGTGCGGTCGGCCAGGTTGTGGGATCGATCGCGAAGAGGCGTTCAAAGGCGGACACCTCGTGCATTTCTCCAAGCGTTGCTGACGCGCGGCGCGCGGTCTGGCGGCGCTGCCTGCGCGAAATGGCGCACAGGCGCATCGTTTTGCCGCGCGGCTAGCGCGTCGCGATCGCGGCGGCGGCGCCCGCCATCGCGGCCGCGCTCGCTCGATTGGCGGCCTTCACTGCGCGACGGCTCGTCAGCAGCGCTCGGGCGCGCGCGGCGAGCAACGCCCATGTGCAGTCGATCGCGATCAATACGACCAGCAGCGTCAGCGTCAACTCGAACCATGCGACGGCGCCGACGTGCGACAGATCGACCATCGTCGGCAGTAATGCGACGTAGAAGATCATGATTTTCGGGTTCCCTAGCGTAACCGCGAGACCGGCCAGGAACATGCGCAACGGCGATTGTCCGCTCGGAAGCGTGCCGGATTGTACGTCGGAGGGCGCGAACCACATCTTCCACGCGAGAAACAGCAGGTAGGCGATGCCGACGAACTTCAGCACGAGAAAGCCGACCGCGAACGTGCGCGCGACCACGGCGAGCCCCGCGACCGCGCACGTGAGCCAGATCACTTCGCCAAGCCACATCGCCGCGAGAAACGGCAGGACATCACGCATGCCGTTCGTCAGTACGCGGGCGACCAATGCGGCGATGCTCGGGCCCGGCGAGCCGGCGGCGATCAGGAGTGCGGCGGCGAAGACGGCCAGGCTGGAAAGCGGCATGTCGAATCTCCCGGTGCGATGCACGATGGCAAACGACGCGAAGAATTCATTATAGTGGCGGCGACTCGCATCCAACCGACCGATTGGCCATTCGACTGTGACCGAATCCGACTCCACCGCGCAACGAACCCCGATCCGCATCCGTGCCGCGCGCATCGATGAAGCGCCGCTGATGGCCGACATCGAAGCCGCCGCCGCGCGCCGTTTCGGCGATGTCGGCATGCCGCACATCGCGTCAAGCCCGCCGACCGACCTGGCCGATCTGCGCGCGCGGATCGACGGCGATCGCGCGCTCGTCGCCGTCGATGACGCCTGCGGACGCATCGTCGGCTTTGCGATGTACAGAATGCTCGACGCGTCGCGTCTCTATCTCGAGGAACTGGACGTTGCGCCCGAGCATGCGGGGCGGCGAATCGGCTCCGCGCTGATCGAGGCCGTCGCGGCGCGCGCGCCCGGCGCGGGCGTGCGGCAGATCGTGCTGTCGACGTTCCGGCACGTGCCGTGGAACGCGCCGTATTACCGCCGCCTCGGCTTCGTCGATCTCGACGACGACATGCTCGATCCCGTGCTGGCGGCGATACGCGCGGCGCACGTCGCGCACGGGCTCGACGAATCGCAGCGCGTGTTCATGAGCCGCCCCGTCGGCGAGTAGCGCCGGCGTCGGCGCTGGAATTCGACGAACGGTACACCGACCATGCTCGACCACCGACCACCGACCACCGACCACCGACCACCGACCGCCGACCACCGACCACCGACCACCGACCACCGACCACCGACCACCGACCACCGACCACCGAACACCGAACACCGAACACCGAACACCGACCACCGACCACCGAACACCGAACACCGAACACCGGCCGCCACGCCGAATTCCGAAAACCGGAAGAGCCGACGCTCAACCACCCGCGATCGGCCCGCCCCGGTCCACAAACGTCCTCACGCCGCGCTTTCGAGCGTCGGGTAATCCGTATACCCCGTTTCGCCTTCCGAATAGAACGTCGCGGAATTCGGCTGATTGAGCGGCGCATTCAGCTCGAATCGACGCGGCAGGTCCGGATTCGCGATGAAGAGCTGGCCCCACGCGACCGCGTCCGCCTGCCCGGCTTCGAGCGCCGCTTGCGCGCTTTCGAGCGTGAATTTCTCGTTCGAGATGAACGGGCCGCCGAACGCTTCCTTCAATTGCGGGCCGATGGCGTCGCCGCCGAGCGATTCGCGCGCGAACAGGAATGCGATGTTGCGTCGGCCGAGTTCGCGCGCGACGTAGCCGAACGTCGCGGCCGGGTTCGAATCACCCATCGTGTGCGAATCGCCGCGCGGCGCGAGGTGCACGCCGACGCGCGCCGCGCCCCAGACGTCGATCGCCGCGTCGACCACCTCGAGCAAGAGGCGCGCGCGATTCTCGATCGAGCCGCCGTACGCGTCGGTGCGGCGGTTCGAGCCGTCCTGCAGGAACTGATCGAGCAGATAGCCGTTCGCGCCGTGCACCTCGACGCCGTCGAAGCCGGCCGCGCGCGCGTTCTCCGCGCCGCGGCGGAATGCGGCGACGACGCCCGGGATCTCGTCGAGCTCGATCGCGCGAGGCGTCACATAGGGCCGCTGCGGGCGCACGAGGCTCACGTGGCCGCCGGGCGCGATCGCGCTCGGCGCGACGGGCAGCGCGCCGTCGAGAAAGACCGGGTCGGATACGCGGCCGACGTGCCAGAGCTGCAGGAAGATACGGCCGCCGGCCGCATGAACGGCGTCCGTCACTTGCCGCCAGCCCTCGACCTGCTCGGGTGACCAGATGCCGGGCGTGTTCGCGTAGCCGACGCCCTGCGGCGTGACCGATGTCGCCTCGCTGATGATGAGCCCCGCGGACGCGCGCTCGGCGTAGTACCGCGCCATCAGCGCGTTGGGAACGCGCGAATCGCCGGCGCGGGCGCGAGTCAGCGGCGCCATGATGATGCGGTTCGGCAGCGTCAGGTCGCCGATGGTCAGCGGATCGAACAGAGAAGGCATGAGGGACCTCATCGAGTGTGGCTAAGCCCTTGCGGCGAACGGGCGGGTGTCAAAGGCCGCGATGCAGCGAATCGAGAAACGCTTGAATCACCGCGTCGTTGCGCTTGAAGAACGCCCATTGGCCGACGCGGGTCGACGTGACGAGCCCGGCGCGCTCGAGCGCGGCGAGATGCGCGGACACGGTCGATTGCGACAGTCCGCACAGCGCATCGATCTGGCCTGCGCAGACCCCGTGCGGAAACGGTCCTGCGTGCGAGGCCGGGAAGTGCTTGTCCGGCTCCTTGAGCCACGCGAGGATCGCGCGGCGCACGGGGCTCGCGAGCGCTTTGTGAATGGCGTCGGCGTCGAGATTCATCGGCAGGGCGGTGCAATCGTGCGGATCGTCGGTCCCCGAAGCTTAGATCGGTCAATGACGATATAAACAGCAACACTCTATTGACTAGGGGCGATTGATGTCCGCAATCGGCGCGATAGCGTCCGTGGTGCCCGCCTCGGCGGGAGGCGGGCGGACGATTGCCTGCGTTGCGTTTCCCGCAATCGCGCCCGCACCATCGCACGGCGATCCGCATCGCCGTATCGGTCGACGAACCGCTCCGACGAACCGCTGCGCCGGCCGCGAGTTCGCTTGCCGTTCATCGAACGCGCCGAATAGCCGCGCTCCTCGAGACGCGCTCAATTCCATCGCCCTTCGATGTAGATCCAGGCGCCCGAGCGTTGCTGCCAATGGCCGGGCACCCAGCGGTGGCCGGGGCGCGCCGCGATCCAGCGGCCCGGAATCCATACATACCGGCCGCCGCGCCAGCCCCAATAGCCGCTCGTCCATACATAACCGCGCGGGCGCGGCGGCGCGGGGCGGCGCTCGTGCCGAAGCGGCGGCGGCGGACGGTCCGGGCGACCATGGTACGGCGGCCTGGCGGGCTGAGGCTGCATCGGCGGGCGGTAGTCGGGCGGCCGATAGCCGGGCGGCGACTGTGGCGATTGCGGCGGCCCGGGCGGCTGCTGGGCGGTTGCGGCGGTGCCGAATCCGAGGCCGCCGGCAAGTGCGATGCCGCCGAGCGAAAGCGTGTGGAGAAATTGACGTCGATTCATGGTTGCTCCATGGAGTGAACCGGAAGCGGCGCAAGCCGAAGCGCCGCCGCAGGTTCGACCCTAACGCGTTGCAAGCAGGCTATCGTTACGAACCCTGTAACGGCTGTTACGGCGCCCAACCGCGGTGCGGACTGGTGGGGCGACCGAATCTATCGAAAGTATGCTGTCGATAGTCTTTCGTTCGAGTGACGCCGAATGCGCTTAAATGAGTAAAAAATACCGAATCCGCCGGTTTTACTGGAAGGCGTTTGTTGTTTATACGCAACCGTCAAGACGCTGACACAGAGGAATGATCTTGGCGAGACCGCCAAAAAGGAGGTGTCAAGAGGTCAAAAACTTGCGACAAAACAAATACTTATAAGAGGTCGGCATTTCTATTATTTCTAGTTCTGGAAAAGCTTATTTCTTTATTCGCGAATGGCGCCCCTAGGGTACACCCCTAAACTCACGGTTCCCAGAACGGGCAACCATCCGGGCGCGGCCATGCAGGAAGTTTCGCAAGCCGATATGGCGCTTCCGGGCGGTTGCAGACCGTTTATCGAAACGAGGTCGCAAGGCCTACCTTTTTTAAAAGGGAGCTCCACGCATGAACAAGACTCTGATTGTTGCAGCAGTTGCTGCATCGTTCGCCACCGTCGCACACGCGCAAAGCAGCGTCACGCTGTACGGCGTGCTCGACGCAGGCATCACGTACCAAAGCAACGTCGCGACGCCGTCGGGCTCGGGCAAGTCGCTGTGGTCGGTCGGCTCGGGCGTCGATCAAAGCCGTTTCGGTCTGCGCGGCTCGGAAGACCTGGGTGGCGGCCTGAAGGCAATCTTCACGTTGGAAAGCGGCTTCAACATCGGTAACGGCCGCTTCAACAACGGTGGCGGCATGTTCAACCGTCAAGCGTTCGTCGGCCTGTCGAGCAACTACGGCACCGTCACGCTGGGCCGTCAGTACGACGCAACCCAAGACTACCTGTCGCCGCTGTCGGCAACGGGCACCTGGGGCGGCACGTACTTCGCTCACCCGCTCAACAACGACCGCCTGAACACGAACGGCGACGTCGCGGTGAACAACACGGTCAAGTTCACGAGCGCGAACTACGCCGGCCTGCAATTCGGCGGCACGTACTCGTTCTCGAACAACTCGCAATTCGCGAACAACCGTGCATACAGCGCGGGCGCTTCGTACCAGTTCCAAGGCCTGAAGGTCGGTGCTGCGTACTCGCAAGCTAACAACGCTGGCGCGAACACCACGGGCGCAACGGATCCGTTGACCGGCTTCAACATCGGCGGCACGAACGCGGCGAACATCCAAGGCCGTTCGCGCGTGTACGGCGCTGGCGCAAGCTACGCGTACGGCCCGCTGCAAGGCGGCGTGCTGTGGACGCAATCGCGCCTCGACAACCTGGCAAACGGCACGCCGACCATCCGTGCCGACAACTACGAAGCCAACGTGAAGTACAACCTGACGCCGGCACTGGGTCTGGGCGTTGCTTACACGTACACGAACGCGAAGGCAAACGGCGAAAGCCAGCACTGGAACCAAGTTGGCGTCCAGGCCGACTACGCTCTGTCGAAGCGCACCGACGTGTATGCACAAGCTGTGTACCAACGTTCGTCGAAGAACGCGAACGCGTCGATCTACAACGGCGACCTCAGCACGCCGTTCAGCACGTCGATCAACCAAACCGCGGCAACGGTTGGTCTGCGTCACCGCTTCTAAGCTTGACGGCTGGCTTGTCCAGTCTCGAAAAGGCGCCTTCGGGCGCCTTTTTTTATGCGCGACGCCGATGCGATGCGCGCCGAGGTGAAAGAAAAAAGCGAGGGTTGCACATGCATCCTCGCTTTTCTCTTGGTGGGTCGACGTCGACGGGCGGCGCGCCCGTTCTTCGGCATTCGTGCTGTGCGGCCGGCTGGCTAGCCGGCCGTGCTTGCCCGGCTACCGTGCCGCGTCCGGCGATTCGCCGCCGTTCAGTAGGTGTAATCGCCGCTCGCTTCCGGCTGGTACACGATCTCGGCGATTTTCAGCGTCGCGTCCGCGCCGCCCGGCAGCGTGACTTTCACTTTTTCGCCGCAGCGTGCGCCGAGCAGCGCCATGCCGACCGGAGAAAACACGTTCAGCCGGCCCTGTTCGAAGTTGACCGCATCCGGATAGACGATGGTCCAGGTCATGTCCTGGCCGGCCGTTTCGTCGATCAGCTTGATCTGCGAGTTCATGGTGACGACGTTTGCCCGAATCTTGTCGGGCTCGACGATATCCGCACGCTCTAGCAGCGTGTCGAGCATTTCCTGGTAGCGAGGGTTGCGTTCCGCGTGCTTTTCGAGGCGCGCGACGTCGAGTTCGGTGAGCTGATAAATCCTGTTCTTCATGACAGTCTCCAAATGATCGGCTTGGGTGGCGTGGCCAACCTGCGGGATCGCCCGGAGCCTGGCTGACGCGGCTCCGGGATGGAGGCTGCTGTCAGGTCAAGCGCCGGGCCGCGGCGAGCGGCGCTGCAAGCGTGCTTCGAAGGAGGGGAGGCGTCGCGACGGCGACCACGGCCGCGCGCGCACCGCGCGGGCGGTGCGCAAAATTGGCGTGGAAGGTCTGCGTGCGCATGATCGAGGCAATGAAACGAAAGACGAAAGACGGGACAAACTTTACAAATATACAACAAAACGACGAACCGGACAGCAGGCGAGCGAGCCTGTGGCGTCGCTTCCCATTGTTGCCGTCGTGATGCTTTTGACTGGCTTTCGGCTGCAATACAGCCTGAAATTATTGCTATTGATGCAACGCTGTATGTTTAAACTAGGGGTTTCCCCTTGTAATGCCGGTGACTAGACTGGAATCAATCGCTTCGGACAACGGTGCCTGGAGCGACGCCAATACAACATTCCGGAGGTCCATCATGAAATCGTTCGTCTATGCAGCCGTTGCCGCGTCGATGCTCGTCGCGCCGCTCGCTTCTTTCGCGCAAGCCGACCAGCAACAGCCGCTGACCCGCGAGCAAGTGAAGTCCGAGCTCGTCCAGCTTGAGCAGAACGGCTACAAGCCCGAATCCGGCGAGACCCAGTATCCGGCGAATGTCCAGGCTGCTTCGCAACGCATGCGCCCCGCGCAGCAAACGCTCACGCACGCCGACACGAGCGGCTATGGCGTGCAGCCGGCCGGCGCATCGGAATCCGGCAGCCGCGCGAGCATGTCGCCGACTTCGCCTTCGTTTGGCCATTCGGTCTACTTCGGCAACTGACTGGATCGGCACGTCGTACTGAATGCACCCGGCAGCGCCGAGCGCCGCCGGCAACCCTGAAGAGGTCGATTCCATAAACCGCGAGCCCGTGCGATGCGCGAGGCTCGCGAGTGCAGAGCCGAACCTCCGTCGCCGCACTTCGGCGGCTTTGCCCAGACGCGATGCGTTTGGGCATTTTTTGATAGGCGTCGTGGCGCGTGTCTACTGCGGGTGCACGGCAGCCGGAATTCCGTGGATGTAATGCTCCAGCTGATCGATCGTAAACTGCTGATCGGCGATCACGTTTTTCACAAGGTCGCCGATCGACACGAGCCCGATGAGCCTGCCGTCGTCGAGCACGGGCAAGTGGCGCATCCGGTGTTCCGTCATCAGCGCCATGCACTCGTCGCTCGTCTGCGTCGGTTCGACGTAGCGCACCTTCGACGTCATGATTTCCTCGACGCGCGTCGCCTTCGACGAACGGTCGAGGAGCACCACCTTGCGCGCGTAGTCGCGTTCCGTCACGATGCCGGCAATGTCCGCGCCGTCCATCACGAGCAGCGCGCCGATGCTCTTTTCGGCCATCAGCTTGATCGCGTTGTAGACGGAATCGGACTTCTCGATCGTGTGAATCGTGCGTCCCGAATCAGGCTTGGACCTGAGAATCTGTGCGACGGTGAGGCTCATACGCTGTCTCCCTTGGCTGGGCGATTCACGGAAGGCGGCGCGCGGCCGCCGCGTCGGGTGAAGAATCCAGTATAGATCGGCGTCCGCGGGCGGGTGCGTTCAGTTCGCAGATTAGCGGTAAACTCCGTCCACTCGCCATCCAGAACATTCCTTAATTCTTTCGTTTGATGCATTCCATGAAGTCTTCGCATCCTGAATCGCCGCAGCCCGACGACGGCGCCGTGCCCGAGTGCGTGACGCTCGTCGCCACGGCGACGCTTCCCACCCGCTACGGCACCTTCACGTCGTATGCGTTTCGCGTCGCGGGCGGCGATGCCGAGCACCTCGCGCTGGTGATGGGCGATGTCGCCGAGCAGCCGTCGGTGCTGACGCGGCTTCATTCCGAATGCCTGACGGGCGACGTGTTCGGCTCGTATCGATGCGATTGCGGCGAGCAACTCGATCTCGCCTTGCGCTACATCGCGGCCGAGGGGCGCGGCGTGCTGCTGTATCTACGCGGACACGAAGGCCGCGGGATCGGCCTGAGCAACAAGATCCGCGCGTATGCGCTGCAGGAGCAGGGGCGCGACACCGTCGAGGCGAACCTCGACCTCGGCCTGCCGGACGATGCGCGCGAGTATGATTCCGCCGCTGCGATCCTGCGGATACTGAAGGTCACGTCGGTCCGACTGATGAGCAACAACCCGAAGAAGTTCGACACGCTCGTGCGGCACGGCATCCCGGTCTGCGAGCGTGTCGCGCTCGCGGTGCCGGTGCGCGAGGAGAACGAGCGCTATATCCGGACGAAGCAGCTCAAGTTCGGCCACTATTATTTCGACGAAAACGAGTAGAGCGCATTGCGCGGCGCGGCTTGCGCGCGCCGAAGCGCTGCTCGGCAATCGGTAGATCGAAGCGGCGGCGCATCTCGGCCGCGATCCACTCGCATGCCTGCCGCGCGCAATCGGTGAGCATTCTACGGTCCGCGTGGCCGTCGATGTCGTAGACGAAGCGCACGTCGACCTCGTCGCCCGTCAGGTGCCGCTCGAGCTCGTTCAGGTGCAGCCGCGGCGACAGGCCTTGCGCGAGCGCGCGTAATTCGTCGAAGTGGTATTCGAGCCAATCGGCGAAAAAGAGGGCGTCGCCGCGGTCCGCGAGCCGGAACGCCGCGCTGCGCGTCACGCGCATGCCGGCCCCGGCCGCTTGCGAGCCGCACGGTTCGTCGCGCGTCGACGCGTCGCGCCGGCGCGACGCCGCTGGCGCGTTGGCCGCCGACGGCGCTCGGCCGCCCGGTGCGCGTTGCGCGAGCGGCGCCCGCGCATGCCGGCAACGCGTGCGCAGCGCATGCCAGAGGAGCGCGTCGCCGTTCGCGGCCGACGGCTGCATCGTCAGGTCGTGCGCGCCGTCGTCGCACGAGTCGACTTCGCGGATCACGAGGCGCAGCGTGCAGAGCGGCTCGTCGTCGAGATACAGCGTCGCGGAGCGGGGCAGTCCGCAGACGGGCGGCATCGCGCCGCGCGCGCGAAAGACGAGCCCCTGCCTGCCGAGCCGCACGAGCGGCAGGCGCCCGGCGAACGACGGGAAGGCGACGGCGATGCGGGTTTCGCCAGCATCGAACGTGGGCAGCATCGCGCGAAATACCGATGAATGGTCCACGGTGTATATATCTCCTTGAATGGCGAACGGCACGGTTCCGAGGGCCGACAATCGCGCGCTCAGGCCGCTTCGGCGCGCGGCGCGCACAGCAGCGGATCGAGGCCGAGTGCGGCGAGCGTCTGTGCATCGAGATCGATCCAGCACGCGACCACCATGCGCCCGTCGATCTGTTGCGCGGGCCCGGCCCGGTGCGCGTGCACGCCGATCCGGCGGAACAGCCGCTCCATGCTGAGGAAGGTCACGCCGATCAACTGCTTCGCGCCGCGCCGCACCGCGCACTCGACGACGGCGGCGAGCATCGGCCGCACTGCCCACGCCGGATTGCCGCTTCCGGCCGGATCTTCCGCGTTCGCGGCGAAGCGCGACAGCTCCCAGACGGCCGCGGCCTGCGGCAGCGGCATGTCGTTCGCGACGAGGGTCGGGAACAGTTCCTGCAGAAGATACGGGCGGGTGGTCGGCAGCAGCCGCGCGCAACCGCAAATTTCGCCGTCGTCGTCGCGGGCGAACACGTAGACGGTGTCGTCACGGTCGTACTGGTCCCGCTCGAACCCTTCGCTTGCCGACGGTAGCTTCCAGCCGAGCTGCTCGACGAAAACGCGGTGCCGATAAAGGCCCAGATCAGCCGCCAAGTCGCTCGGCAGGCGCCCGTCGCCATGAACGAAAGTTCGCATGGTGTCGTCCTCGTGCGTGTACTTTGGAATGGGCGCATTACATCGCGCGCTCCGAGGACAAGTAACTGTTAACCCTTACAGGGTCGGGATGGCGAGGCGGGTGGGGGAGCTTTGGCGGATTTCGTCAGTGCCGGGTTGCAAAGATTGGATAATTTGCTTGTCAATCCGCAACGTTCGAGGAAAATTGGACAATATGCACTAATTGCACCAATGCGCATCATTGCAGAGTGGGGCCCGCGTGCGAAAAATCGCCGCGACGAAACATCGCGGCGGCGACTGCGGACGGCCAGTTCAACTGGGCGAGCCGGCGTGACAGCGCGGCCGACGTCGGGTCCATCCCGATGTCGAGACCGTTGCCGTCCACGCCCATCACGTTGCTGCGCACGTCGCCCCATGCTATGACGAATGCGCCCGTGGAGCCGTCGACGTACCAGTCCCAGCCGACGGTGACGTGCGCGGCGCACGTGCTCGACGGCCGCTCCCATTCGGTGTAGCCGGCGAGACGGGCGTCGATCTCGCTCGCGCGCAGCTCGACGAGCAATCCGGAATCGATTCCGGACGACACGTGCACGAGCTGCAGCTCCGCGAGCGCGTGCACGGGAAGGCGCACGTAGCCGTCGGTGGATGGGCCGCAAAAGCGGTGGAGCAATGGTGAATTCATGCCGCGGAATGTATCAGTCCGCGCGCGTGCTGAAACCTAGCAAGTATGACAGCGTGAAGCTGCTGGAGAACGAATGGAACTGCGCTGGCAAGATGCCTATCTTCAATTTAGCGCCGCGGAAAACGAGCAGCAGCTCTTTCAACAGATCGCCGCGTACTCGAAGCGGCTCGGCTTCGAATATTGCTGCTATGGCATACGCGTGCCGCTGCCGATCTCGAAGCCGGCGGTGGCGATCTTCGACACCTATCCGAACGGCTGGATGGAGCGCTATCAGGAGATGAACTACCTGGAGGTCGATCCGACCGTGCGCGACGGCGCGCTCTGCTCGAACATGATCGTCTGGCCCGAGGCGAGCAGCGTCGACGAGACGACGCTATGGCGCGACGCGCGCGATCACGGGCTGGCCGTCGGCGTCGCGCAGTCGAGCTGGGCGCCGCGCGGGGTGTTCGGGCTCCTGACGATCGCGCGGCACACGGATCGCCTGACGCCCGCCGAGATCAATCAGTTGACGCTGCAGGCGAACTGGCTCGCGAACATGTCGCACTCGCTGATGAGCCGCTTCCTCGTGCCGAAGCTCGCGCCCGAATCGGGCGTGTCGCTCACGCATCGCGAGCGCGAAGTGCTGTGCTGGACGGGCGAGGGCAAGACGGCGTGCGAGATCGGCCAGATCCTCAACATCTCCGAGCGCACCGTGAACTTCCACGTGAACAACATCCTCGACAAGCTCGGCGCGACGAACAAGGTGCAGGCCGTCGTGAAGGCGATCGCGATGGGGCTCATCGAGGCGCCGTGAGCGGCGCGGGCGCGCCCGCGTCACTCCATCATCGGCTCGGCCTCCTTCGCCGTCCAGCTCACGCTCGAGATGCTCTTTTCCATGCTCATGCGGCTCGCGATCTGCTCGAGCTTCTGCTGATCCTTCGGGTGCAGCTTGAGCGTCGCCGTCACCTTGATGCGCTCGGGCGCGTCGGGCTCGCGCGGCACGTCCTCGCTCGTCAGGCTCTGGAACGACAGCGGCTTCGCATACATCGAATTCGACAGCAGCGTCCGGATGTGCACTTCGTCCGACGCGAGGCAGATCACGATGATCTGATATTCGCGCACGAGATCGGCGTTCGAGACGGGCGTCGCGTTGATCGCCTGGCTCACGCCGCGCAGCAGCGTGTTCGTCAGCAGTACGACGCCCGTGCCCGCGAGCGCGGGCATGTAGTGGCCGGCGCCGGACAGCACGCCGACCGCGGCCGAGCACCAGAGGGTCGCCGCGGTGTTGATGCCCTGGATTGAGCCTTTGTCGCGCATGATGACGCCGCCGCCGAGAAAGCCGACGCCGGACACGACGTAAGCGGCGATCTGCGTGACGCCGGGAATCCCGTTGCCCGTCAGCACGCCGAGCGTGACGAAGAGGCACGCGCCGCTCGCGACGAGCGTGATCGTGCGCAGGCCGGCCGTGCGCTGGCGGATTTGCCGCTCGAGGCCGATGGCGACCCCGCAGGCGAATGCGGTGAAGAGGCGAAGTGCGAATTCGAAAGTCATTGGTGTTCTGCCATGCCGAGTGCGCGGCGCGCGACGGAGCGCGGCGGCGCGAGCGTCCCGAGCGGGCGCGCATGCATCGTGCGCCGCACGCCACTTTAGCGCGCGAATCGATGCGTTTGTGTGAATCGGGAAATCGCACGCGTTCCGATGAACGCGCGCGGCGGCGACTGGGCCGGCAGGCGGGCGTTCAGGCGAAGCGGCGTGCGGACGTTGCGCTGCTACTGTCCACGACGGTTCCTGAAAGGATGGATGGCCGGCATTCTAGGCGGGACCCGTCGCGCGAGTCAACCCGCAAGAGCGGCTGCGCGGGCGCTCGGGTGGGCGACGTCCGGCGACATTCCGTGACGGCCGCGGCGATGCGCGAACGCGGGCGGGGTGCAGACGTTGCGGAGTGGATATCGTCGGGATTCCGCATGAATCGATCCGGCAGGCGACGGCGAGCGTGGGCGTTTGCCTCGACATTCGTCTCTTCTATGGTCCGTCGAATCGCGTTCTGCCTTCGGCGTTCAGCATTCGGCATTCGGCATTCGGCATTCGGCATTCGGCATTCGGCATTCGGCATTCGGCATTCGGCATCGACGGCGCGCACGCTTAGTTCCCGTCGTCGCGCACGAGACGCAATCGCGTGATTTCCGACGGCGCGCCGAGCCGCTTCGGCGGCCCCCAGTAGCCGGTGCCGCGGCTCGTATAGACCCACAGCCCGCCGAGCCGCGCGAGCCCCGCGGTAAACGGCTGCTGGAGGCGCACGAAGAAATTCCACGGGAAGAACTGGCCGCCGTGCGTGTGGCCCGACAATTGCAGCGTGAAGCCCGCATCGGCCGCCGCGGTCGCGCTGCGCGGCTGGTGCGCGAGCAGCACGCGGATGCGCACGTCGACGGGCGCGCCCGCGAGCGCCGCGTCCGGATCGCTGCGATGCGCGGGATCGAAGTGGCCCGCCGAGTAGTCGGTGACGCCCGCGATCACGAGCCTGCCGTCGCCGTGGTCGAGCGTGCGGTGCTCGTTGAGGAGCACGTCGAGGCCGATGCGACGGAACTCGGCGATCCATTCGTCGGCGCCCGAGTAGTACTCGTGATTGCCCGTCACGACGTACGCGCCGTGCCGCGCGCGCAGCCCGCCGAGCGGCGCCGCGTGGCCCGCGAGCTGCGCGACCGTGCCGTCGACGACGTCGCCCGTCACCGCGACGAGGTCCGGCTCGAGCCGGTTGACCGCGTCGACGATCGCCTCGACGTAGCCGCGCTTGATCGTCGGGCCGACGTGGATGTCGCTGATCTGCACGATCGTGAAGCCGTCGAGCGCGGCGGGCAGGTCGTCGATCGGCACGTCGACGTCGACGACGCGCGCGCGGCGTCGCGCATTGACGAAGCCGACGACGCTGACCGCGAGCGCCGCGAGCGGCACGCCGGCCGCCGTCTGCGTGCGCCAGTGCGCGAGCGACACCGCGCCGGGCGCGAGCGCGTCGATGGTGACGAGCGACGCGAGCAGCACGTCTCGCGCAAGCGTGAGCACGAGCAGCGACGAGAAGAAGCCCATCGCGACGAGCCCGACCCATGCGATGCGATCGCCGAGCGGCTGCCGCTCGAACACGCGCGAGAGCATCCCGAGCGGAATCAGGAAGCACGACGCGACGAGCCACAGCGCGCCCGCGTAGCGGGCGGCGGGCGACGCGAGGTCGGGAAGGAGGCGAAAGCCGACGTACACGTGCAGCAACACGCCGATGATCGTGAGGCGCAGCAGAAACGATGAAACGCGTCGCATGGGCGGGAACGGGAGGAACTGGGGAGAAGGCGGCGCGCGCACGCGCCGCCCGTTGCACGATTATGCGATGCGCGCGATTTCGTCGAACGAGAAGCGGGGGCTGCGCGGGAACAGGCCGGCGGGGTCGCCGTAGCCGAGGTTCACGAGGAAGTTCGATTTGATCGACGTGCCGGCGAAGAACGCGGCGTCGACGGCCGCCTGATCGAAGCCGGACATCGGGCCCGCGTCGAGGCCGAGCGCGCGCGCGGCGACGATCAGGTACGCGCCTTGCAACGACGAATTGCGGAACGCCGTGGCTTCGATCAGCGCGTCGTTGCCCGCGAACCAGCTGCGCGCGTCCGCGTGCGGAAAGAGTTTCGGCAGATGATCGTAGAACGCGAGATCCATCCCGACGATCACCGTGACGGGCGCGGCCATCGTCTTCGCGCGATTGCCCTCGGACAGCGCGGGCTCGAGCTTCGCCTTCGCTTGCGGCGACTTCACGAACACGAAGCGCGCGGGGCTCGAGTTCGCCGACGTCGGGCCGTATTTGACGAGGTCGATCAGCTGGTGGAGCAGCGCGTCGTCGACGGGCCTCGGCTGCCACGCGTTGTGCGTGCGCGCGGTGCGGAAAATTTGATCGAGGGCGGAATCGGAAAGAGTCATGTCGAGATCCGGATGAGCGCGCAAACGGCTTTGCGTTTGCGCGGCTAGAATTTGAACAGGGCGGCGCGGCGCCGCACGATGCGATGCGCGCCATTCCGCGATGATAGCCGGATGCGGAGATTTTGACCGACGATGTTCGATTTGTTCGACGACCTGCCGAAACCCGATGTGGACTGGCATCCGGACTGGCTCGCGCCCGCCGACGCAGACCGTTTCCATGCGCGCCTCGTCGACGAGGTCGCGTGGCGGCAGGACACGATGCGCACGCCGCGCGGCCTGCTGCCGCTGCCGCGCCTGACCGCGTGGCAGGGCGAACCGCAGGCGATCTACGTGTACTCCGGTATCCGCAACGAACCGGCGCCCTGGACGCCCGCCGTGCTCGAGCTGAAGCGGATGGTCGAGGCGGCGAGCCGCGCGCGCTTCAACAGCGTGCTTTTGAACCGCTATCGCAACGGTTTCGACAGCATGGGCTGGCACGCGGACGACGAACCGGAGCTCGGCGCCGAGCCGGTGATCGCGTCGCTGAGCCTCGGCGCGACGCGCATTTTCGATTTGCGGCACAACGGGACGGGCGTTGCGCATGCATATCGTCTGACGAACGGCAGCCTGCTCGTGATGCGCGGGCGTACCCAGCAGGAATGGCGGCACCGCGTGCCGAAGGAGCCCGCCGTGCAGGGCGAGCGGATCAACCTGACGTTTCGCTGGGTGAGCGCGCCGCCCGCCGCCGCGCGGCGCGTCCGGCCGCTGGCGGGCGGATGACGGCGGGCGCTGCCCGTGCGTCAAAACCGGGCAGCCTTCGCGTTATGATTCGGTTTCTTTCCGTCCACTGCAGCCGACATGGCCAAAACCACCACGACAGCCGCGGCGAAGCGTGCCGCCGACGCCGCAACGGGCAATCCGCGCCACGCCACGGCCGCTGCGGCCGCAGCACCTGACGCGGCCGACGACGAAGCCGCGGGCGGCGCGTCGTCCTATCTCGTTCCGGGGCTCGAACGCGGGCTGCGCATCCTGGCCGAGTTTTCCGCGCGCGAGCCGGTGCTGAGCGCGCCGGAGCTGTCGAAGCGAATCGGCATTCCGCGCACGACGACGTTCCGTCTGCTGCAGACGCTCGAGGCGCTCGGCTTCATCGAGCGCGCGAACGGCGACCGTCATTTTCGGCTCGGCGTCGGCGTGCTGCGACTCGGCTTCGAATATCTGAACTCGCTCGAACTGACCGACCTCGGCACGCCGGTGCTCGAGCGCCTGCGCGATGCGACCGGCCTGTCGGCGCATCTGCTGATCCGCGACCGGCGCGACGTCGTGTTCGTCGCGAAGGCGCAGAGCAACGCGCCGATGTTCGGCTCGGTGAAGGTGCACGTCGGCACGCGGCTGCCCGCGCACGCGACCGTGCACGGCCATGTGCTGATGGGCGACCTGACGCGCGACGCGATGCGCCAGCTCTATCCGGAAAAGCGGCTCGAAGCGTTCACCGAGCATACGCCCGCGACCGTCGACGAGCTTTACGAGCGCGTGCGCCATTACGCGCGCCTCGGTTATGCGGTAAGCGAGGGCGCGTTCGAGAGCGGAATCTCGGCGGTGACGGCGCCCGTGCGCGATCACTCGGGCTCGATCGTCGCCGCGATCACGGCGACGGTGCCGCGCTCGGAGATCGGCTCGGCCGATGAAAAGGAGCGGCTCGTCGAAGTGGTGTGCGGCGCGGCCGTCGATCTGTCGCAGCGCCTGAACTATCGGCCGCTCGACAGCGATCCGACCGTCGCGCACGCGCGGCACAAGGTCGCGTTGTTCTGATCGCTTCGTTCGTCTCGGGCGGCGCGGGGCGCGTGGGATGTGCGGGCAGCGCGGGCGGCGCACGATGCGGCGCGAGGCGAATCGGGCTGCGGCGGTGGCGGTTCGAACTGGCTGATCGGTCTTTGAGGTTCTTCTCGACGACGCTTCAAAAGACAAAGCCCTCGCACGAAGCGAGGGCTTTTTTGCATCCGCGCGCTGCCGCTGCGGCGTGCTGGGCCGCCGCGGCGAAGCCGCGTTGCGCGCCGCCCGCTCGTCACGCGACGGGTGCTCGGCGCGCCCGCGCGGCGTCACGCCGCGATCGGAGCAACGTCAGAACGAGTGATGAATCCCCGCCAGAAGGATCACCTGGTTCGCCGTGCTCGACACGCCCGCCGTGAAGAACGCCGCCTTCGCATTGCCGCTCGCGTGCTCGTAGAGCACGTTCGCATAGAGCTGGGTGCGCTTGGACAGCGAATACGTATCGCCGAGCTCGAACTGCGTCCAGCGGCGGCCGGCGAGCGTCGATGTCGCCGCGCCGCCCGCAATCACGTTGAACGGCGACGTCTGATAGTTCGCGCCGGTGTCGTAGCTCTGGAACGTGTCCGAGTGGCCGTTCGCCTGCAGCTTCACGCGCGTGTAGAGGCCGTGCACGAGCAGCGGCCCGAACTGGTACGACAGCCCCGCGCCCATGTTCTCGGCCTTCTTTGCGACGTAATTCGCGACGGGCATGCCCTGGAACGTGCCGCCCGGCCCGGCGATGCCGCCGACGGTCGCCATCGAGAACGCCTGGTCGTGCTCGTTCGAATAGACTGCGGCCGCCTTGAACGGGCCGTTCGCGTAGTTGACGCCGAAGCTCATTGTCCGGCCGGTCGAGAAGTTCGTCGTGTTGCCGAAGCCGAGCATCGCGCCCGCGGTGAAGCCCGCGTAGGTGGGCGACCGGTACTTGACCGAGTTGTTGAACGGCACCGTGCTCGTGTCCGCGAGCTGGTCGAGGTTGCCCGGATGGAACGCGTACCAGCTCTGCGCGAGGAACGCGGTCGACAGCGGGTCGAGCCAGTCGAAGTTGAACGGCGTCTGATGGCCGAGCGTCAGCGTGCCGAGCTTGTCCGAATTCAGGCCGACGAACGCCTGGCGGTTCCACATCGTGCCCGCCGCCGCCATCTGGCCGCTGTTCGTATAGAAGCCGTTTTCGAGCTGGAAAATCGCCTTCAGGCCGCCGCCCAGATCCTCGACGCCTTTCAGGCCCCATCGGTCGGGCTGCGTGTTGCCCTGAATCATCGACCACTTCGCGCCGCCGCCGGCGTTGTTCACGTACGCGACGCCGGCGTCGAGGCTGCCATACAGCGTGACGCTGCTCTGCGCCCACGCGCCGGCGGCGACGCCCGCCCCGAGTAATGCTGCTACCGCATGCTTGACCATCTGATCTCCTGACCTTCGCTTCGAATGACGCGGGCGGTGGCCGCGCGCGAAAGAGTCGGCCACGCGCGTTCCCACGGCTGAGTATTTGGCCTTCTTGTGTTCCATATATGGAACTTTGTGCCTTTGGTGGAATGGAGTATAGGGGCGGAAATTGACAGGAACAAAATAAATTTTCGAATCGGAACGGCGCGCGCGATTCGTCCGACGACTCGCCCGTAACATCATGAAAAATCGAGGGAAAACCCGAAATTCCCATCTCGTGCCCGGCTGGCCTGGGTTGCGGCGCATCGCACGGAATCCACACCTCGGTGTTTTCCCTAGGAGCCGCAGCTTTTTATTTTGATCTTCGAGACGCACTCCTATAATCACCATCCATAAACTGATGTTCCGCATGTGGAACAAACGGACAGGCCGACTTGAAGGAAGGGTGTGAGATGTCTGAACAATGGGTTTGCGCCGGACACGCCGGCGCGTTGTCCGAGGATTCGCCGATCGAGTTCAAGCGCACCGACGGCGTCGAGATCGGGATCTATCGCGTCGGCGACGAGGTGTACGCGCTCGAGAACGTCTGCCCGCACGCGTATGCGCTTCTTACGCAAGGCTTCGTCGACGAAGGCACGGTCGAGTGCCCGCTGCACGAGGCCGTGTTCGACATCAAGTCCGGCCAGTGCCTGAAGGGGCCGGGCGGCCGCGCGCTGAAGACATACGCGGTGCGGCTCGCCGGCGAAGAAATCCAGATCAAGGTGGAATGACATGAACGAGACGACCGTGAACTTCAACCCGTTCCTCATGCCGTGGCGCGCGCCGCAGCCGAACAACGTCGCGGGCAAGGGGCAGATCGAGACCCCCGGGCAAATGCCGAATCTCGTGTGGCAGACGCGCAAGGCCGAGCCGACGCAGTACGAGAACGATCTGGGCGACGCGCTCGAGCGCGTGTTCGAAGGCGGCGCGACCGAGCTGGCGGACGTCGTCGCGGGCCTGAACCGCATCGGCTTTCGCGCGCCCGACGGCGCCGAGTGGACCGCCGAGCGCTTCTGCGCGGAACTCGCCGCGCTCGCCGAATGACGCAGCCGCCCTCAAACGCTTCCGGAGCAAACAGATGACGTCTTCCGCCCAAACGAACGCCGGCGCCGATCCGATCCGCGAGTATCTCGACCGCGGCATCCGTAACTACTGGTACCCCGTCGCGCCGAGCTGGCAAGTGTCGAGCGCGCCCGTCGGCATTACTCGGTTATCCGAACAGATCGTGCTGTGGCGCGATCAGCAGGGCAAGGTGCAGGCGCTCGAGGATCGTTGCCCGCACCGCGGCGCGAGGCTGTCGCTCGGCTGGAACCTCGGCGATCGCGTCGCGTGCTGGTATCACGGCGTCGAAGTGAACGGCGGCGGCACCGTGACGAAGGTGCCGGCCGTGTCGAACTGTCCGCTCGAAGGGCAGGCATGCGTGAAATCGTATCCGGTCGAGGAGCGCGCGGGCGCGATCTTCCTGTGGTTCGGCGACGACGCGCATCGCGAGCCCGCGCCGCTCGTGCTGCCCGACGAGCTCGTCGGGCCCGAGTATGCGCAGTTCGTGTGCGTGTCGAACTGGACCTGCAATTACCAGTACGCGATCGACAACGTGATGGACCCGATGCACGGCGCGTACTTGCACGCGACGTCGCATTCGATGGCCGAAGGCGACAAGCAGGCCGACATGCGCGTGCGCAAGACCGAGACCGGCCTGATGTTCGAGAAGGTCAACCAGCGCGACGTGAACTTCGACTGGGTCGAGCTCGGCGAGACGGGCTGCATCTGGCTGCGTCTCGCGATTCCGTACCAGCGCAAGTTCGGCCCGGGCGGCAGCTTCGGGATCGTCGGCTTCGCGACGCCGATCGACGACGACCACTGCCAGGTCTATTTCTGGCGCACCCGCAAGGTCGATGGCTGGCAGCGCGACGTGTGGCGCTTCCTGTATCGCAATCGCCTCGAAGGGCTGCACTGGGCGGTGCTTGAACAGGACCGCTACGTGCTCGAGAGCATGGCGCCGAACGCGCGCGATCACGAATACCTGTATCAGCACGACGTCGGCATCACGCGCGCGCGGCGGATGCTGCGCCAGCGCGCGCAGGAGCATCTCGCGGCGCTCGACGCGCATCGCGCGGCCCAGGCCGAAGCGGCGGAGCGCGCATGAGCGCGCCCGTGCAAGCGGTCGCGCTCGCCGGCCGCCGCGTGCTCGTCACGGGCGGCGCGCGCGGGCTCGGCGCGGCGTTCGTCGAGGCGCTCGTCGCGGCGGGCGCGAAGGTCGCATTCGGTGACGTGCTCGACGTGGAAGGGCGCGCGCTCGAGCAGCGTTTGCGCGGCGCGGGCCACGACGCGCGCTTCATTGCGCTCGATCTGGCGGACCCGGCGAGCGTCGCCGCGTTCGTCGACGAAGGCGCGCACGTGCTCGGCGGCGTCGACGGCCTCGTCAACAACGCGGCGATCACGAACTCGGGCGGCAAGCTCGCGGCCGAGCTTTCGATCGACACGTGGGACGCGGTGATGAATGTCAACGCGCGCGGTGTCTGGCTCGCGTGCAACGCGGTGCTGCCGCATCTCGCGCGCTCGGGGCGCGGCGCGATCGTGAATCTCGCGTCCGATACCGCGTTGTGGGGCGCGCCGAAACTGCTTGCGTACGTCGCGAGCAAGGGCGCGGTGATCGCGATGACGCATGCGCTCGCACGGGAGTTCGGCGAGCACGGCGTGACGGTCAACGCGATCGCGCCGGGCCTGACCGAAGTCGAGGCGACGGCCTACGTACCCGCCGAGCGCCACCAGTATTACCTGCAGGGCCGCGCGCTGCCGCGCGCGCAGGCGCCGGCCGACGTGACGGGGCCGGTGCTGTTCCTTCTGTCCGACGCCGCGCGCTTCGTGACGGGCCAGCTGCTGCCCGTGAACGGCGGCTTCGTGATGCATTGACCGATTGTTAGAACTCTTGAAGGAGATGACGATGGCGGACGCCGATATCGAGCGTAAATCGTGGGACCAGCCGGCGAGCGCGAGCTTCGCCGAGTGGATGGACGGGCGCGTCGCGCGCTTCGCGACGCGCCGCTACGACTGGGACGCGCTGAAGTTCCAGGCCGATTTCGATCCGAAGTACCGCCGCGCGCAGATGCGTTACGTGGGCACGGGCGGCACGGGCGTCGCGAAGGATACGAATACGGTGCCGGCGGGCGGCTTCACGTTTTCGACGATGGTGATTCCGGCCGGCAACGTCGGCCCGAGCCACATCCACGTCGACGTCGAGGAAATTTTCTTCGTGCTGCGCGGCAAGATGAAGGTGATCTGCGAGCGCGACGGCGAGATCTGGGAAGCCGTGCTCGGCGAGCGCGATCTGATCTCGGTGCCGCCGGGCGTCTATCGGACCGAAATCAACGTCGGCGAGGAGGACGCGCTGATGTGCGTGATGCTCGGCTCGCCGAAGCCGATCACGCCGACGTATCCGCCGGATTCGCCGCTTGCGAAGATCAAGCGCTGAGGCACGGACGACGACGATGAGCGCAATTTCCAGGCCGGCTGGTGACGCCAGCGCGAAACCGTTCGCGGAGCTGCTCGGCTGCTTTGCCGAGCGCCGCGCGGACGCGGGCGCCGCAGGCACGATCGGCTACCGCGAGGCGGGCGACGCGCACGGCGAGCGCTGTTCCGTCGTGTTGCTGCACGGGATCGGATCGGGCGCGGCGTCGTGGGTGCGTCAACTCGATGCGCTCGGCGCGACGCGCCGCGTGCTCGCGTGGGATGCGCCCGGCTATGGTGCTTCGTCGCGCGTCGCGGCCGATTCGCCCGTCGCGGCCGATTACGCGGCGGCGCTCGGCGCATGGCTCGATGCGTTGCGGATCGGGCGCTGCGTGCTTGTCGGCCATTCGCTCGGCGCGATCGTCGCGGGCGCGTTCGCGCGGCGCGCGGGCGAGCGTCTGTCAGGATTGCTGCTGATTTCACCCGCGGGCGGCTACGGCAGCGCGCCCGCCGACGTGCGCGCCGAGCGGCGCGACAGCCGGCTCGCGCTGCTCGCGGCGCTCGGCCCGCAAGGGCTCGCCGACGAGCGCAGCGCGAACATGCTGTCCGCGTACGCGAGCGACGCGGCGCGCGCGTGGGTGCGCTGGAACATGGCGCGCATCGTGCCCGCGGGCTATGCGCAGGCGACGCACCTGCTCGCGAACGCGGACCTCGCGTCCGATCTTTCGCATTATCACGGCCGCATCGCGGTCGCGGCCGGCGCGAACGACGCGATCACGCCGCCCGCCGCATGCGAGCGGATCGCACAGGCGGCGGGCGTCGGGTTGCAGGTGATTCCGCGCGTGGGCCACGCGGGCTATGTCGAAGCGCCCGATGCGTACAGCGCGTTGATCGACGCATTTTGCCGTCAATGCGACGGATCGCGAGGTGCGCCATGAGCGAGCCGCTGCTGAAAGACGCCGACGACGCGAAGAATGATTCGAACTACGTAGTACCTGGGCTCGAGCGCGGGCTGCGGATTCTCGCCGAATTCTCGCCGCGCGAGCCGGTGCTCGGTGCGCCCGAGCTGTCGAAGCGGCTCGGCATCCCGCGCACGACGGTGTTCCGCTTGCTGCAGACGCTCGAATCGCTCGGCTTTCTCGAGCGCGCGGACAAGGATCGCAACTATCGCCTCGGGGTTGCGGTGCTGCGCCTCGGCTTCGAGTATCTGAGCTCGCTCGAGCTGACTGATCTCGGCTTGCCGGTGATCGAGGGGCTGCGCGACGCGACGGGCTTCACGACGCACATCGTGATCCGCGACGGCCGCGACGTCGTGTTCGTCGCGAAGGCGCAGAACGCGGGGCATGCGTTCGGCTCGGTGCGGGTGAACGTCGGCACGCGCCTGCCCGCGCATGCGACGACGCACGGTCACGTGCTGATGGGCGACCTGTCGCTCGCCGAGTTGCGCGCGCTGTACCCCGAACGGGAGCTCGAGCGCGTGACGAAGGCGACGCCGGAAACCCTCGACGCGCTCTTCGACGTGATTCGCGACGACGCGCGCCGCGGCTACGGGATCGGCAATTCGGCGTTCGAGCGTGACATCTCGGTCGTCACCGCGCCCGTGCGCAACGACGCGAGGAAGATCGTCGCGGTCGTCACGGTGACGGTGCCGAGGCCCGAGATCGACGCATCGCTCGTCGCCGACGGGCTGATCGACAAGGTGCTGCGCGCGGCGGCGGAGCTGTCGCGGCGGCTCAACTACCGTTCCGACGACGAAAACACCTATTTGAAGGCTTTGGGATTGCGATGATCCAGATCGATTTGAGCGGGCAGGTGGCGGTGGTGACGGGCGGCTCGTCCGGCATCGGCTACGCGAGCGCCGAGCTGTTTCTGCGCGCGGGCGCGTCGGTCGCGATATGCGGCCGCAGCGACGAGCGGCTCGCGAGCGCGCATGCGCGGCTCGTGCAGCAATTCCCGCGCGAGCGCGTGCTCGCCGCGCGCTGCGACGTGCTCGACGAGGCCGACGTGAACGCATTCGCGCAGGCCGTCGCCGAGCGCTTCGGCGGCGCCGACATGCTCGTCAACAACGCGGGCCAGGGCCGCGTGTCGACGTTCGCGGACACGACGGACGACGCATGGCGCGACGAGCTCGAACTGAAGTACTTCAGCATCATCCGCCCGACGCGCGCGTTCCTGCCGCTGCTGCGCGCATCGGCCGCGCCGACGATCACCTGCGTGAATTCGCTGCTCGCGCTGCAGCCGGAGCCGCATATGGTCGCGACGTCGTCGGCGCGCGCGGGCGTGCTGAGCCTCGTGAAGTCGCTCGCGACCGAACTCGCGCCCGAGCGCATCCGCGTCAACTCGATCCTGATCGGCATCGTCGAATCGGGGCAGTGGCGGCGGCGCCACGAGGCGCAGGCGCGGCCGGGCGAATCGTGGGAAGCGTGGACGGCCGCGCTCGCCGCGAAGAAGAACATTCCGCTTGCGCGTTTCGGCCGGCCCGACGAGGCCGCCTGGGCGCTTTTTTATCTCGCAACGAATCTGTCGTCGTACACGACGGGCAGCCATATCGACGTATCAGGAGGCTTTGCACGCCATGTCTAACAAAACCACGACCACGGTGGGCGAGCTGATCGCCGCCTTCCTCGAACAATGCGGCGTGAAGACCGCCTTCGGCGTGATCTCGATTCACAACATGCCGATCCTCGACGCGATCCATACGCGCGGCAAGATCCGCTACGTCGGCGCGCGCGGCGAAGCCGGCGCCGTCAACATGGCGGACGGCCTCGCGCGCGTGTCGGGCGGCCTCGGCGTCGCGTTCACGAGCACGGGCACTGCCGCCGGCAACGCGGCGGGCGCGATGGTCGAAGCGCTGACGGCGGGCACCGCGCTCTTGCATATCACCGGGCAGATCGAGACGCCTTACCTCGATCAGGATCTCGCGTACATCCACGAAGCGCCGGATCAATTGTCGATGCTCAACGCGATCTCGAAGGCCGCGTATCGCGTGCGCACGGTCGAGACCGTGCTGCCGACGATCCGCGAAGCCGTGCGCGTCGCGATGACCGCGCCGAGCGGCCCCGTGTCGGTCGAGATTCCGATCGACATTCAGGCGGCCGAGATCGAATGGCCGGACGATCTCGCGCCGCCGCACGTCGCGGTGCGCGAGCACGACAGCGCGCGCGTCGCGAAGCTCGCCGACGCGCTTGCGAACAAGCGCCGGCCGCTTCTGTGGCTCGGCGGCGGCGCGCGGCATGCGCGCGCGGAGGTCGAGCGGCTCGTCGCGCTCGGCTTCGGCGTCGTCACGAGCGTGCAGGGGCGCGGCGTGCTGCCCGAAGACCATCCGGCGACGCTCGGCGCGTTCAACGTGCACGCGGCCGTCGAGAGCTTCTACAAGACCTGCGACGCGATCGTCGTCGTCGGCTCGCGGCTGCGCGGCAACGAGACGCTGAAGTACAAGCTCGCGCTGCCGCGTCCGCTCTTCCGCGTGGATGCCGATGCGCTCGCCGACAACCGCGGCTATCGCAACGATCTGTTCGTGCACGGCGACGCGAAGCGCGTGCTCGCCGAGCTCGCCGACCGGCTCGAAGGCAAGCTCGCCGTCGATCCGCGCTTCGTCGACGATCTCGCGGCCGCGCGCGAGGCGGCGGCGGCCGACGTGGGCAAGGGGCTCGGCCCGTACAAGCGTCTCGTCGACACGCTGCAGCAGGCGGTCGGCCGCGACTACAACTGGGTGCGCGACGTGACGATCTCGAACAGCACGTGGGGCAACCGCCTGTTGCAGATCTTCGAGCCGCGCGCGGGCGTGCACGCGTTGGGCGGCGGCATCGGCCAGGGCATGCAGATGGCGATCGGCGCGGCGCTCTCGGGCGCGGCGGCGAAGACCGTGTGCCTCGTCGGCGACGGCGGCTTGATGGTGAACGTCGGCGAGCTCGCGACCGCCGTGCAGGAAAACGCGAACGTGATGATCGTGTTGATGAACGACCAGTGCTACGGCGTGATCCGCAACATCCAGGACGCGCAGTACGGCGGCCGCCGCTGCTACGTCGATCTGCATCAGCCGGATTTCGCGCAGTTCTGCGCGAGCCTGAACCTCGCGCATCACCGGATCACGTCGCTCGACGACGCGGAGCGCATCGTTCGCGAAGGGCTCGCGCACGAAGGCCCGGTGCTCGTCGAAGTCGACATGCTGTCGATCGGCTCGTTCGCGACCGCGTTCGCGGGCCCGCCCGTGAAGAAGGACACGCCCGCGGAGCGCCAATATGCGTAACGCACACGCTCCCGTCGACGTCGCGATGATCGGCTTCGGCGCGATCGGCGCGGCCGTCTATCGCGCGGTGGAGCACGACGCCGGGCTGCGCGTCGCGCACGTGATCGTGCCCGAGCATCAATGCGACGCGGTGCGCGGCGCGCTCGGCGAGCGCGTCGACGTCGTGTCGTCGGTCGAAGCCCTCGCGTACCGTCCGCAGTTCGCGCTCGAATGCGCGGGGCACGGCGCGCTCGTCGACCACGTCGTGCCGCTCTTGAAGGCGGGCACCGATTGCGCGGTCGCGTCGATCGGCGCGCTGTCCGATCTCGCGCTGCTCGACGCGCTGTCCGAGGCGGCCGATGAAGGCGGCGCGACGCTCACGCTGCTGTCGGGCGCGATCGGCGGCGTCGACGCGCTCGCGTCCGCGAAGCAGGGCGGCCTCGACGAAGTGCTGTACATCGGCCGCAAGCCGCCGCTCGGCTGGCTCGGCACGCCGGCCGAGGCGCTCTGCGACCTGCGCGCGATGACGTCCGAGCAGACGATCTTCGAAGGCAGCGCACGCGACGCGGCGCGGCTCTATCCGAAAAACGCGAACGTCGCGGCGACGGTCGCGCTCGCGGGCGTCGGGCTAGACGCGACGAAGGTGCGCCTGATCGCCGATCCGGCGCTCACGCGCAACGTGCACCGGATCGTCGCGCGCGGCGCGTTCGGCGAGATGTCGATCGAGATGAGCGGCAAGCCGCTGCCGGACAACCCGAAGACGTCCGCGCTGACGGCGTTCAGCGCGATTCGCGCGCTGCGCAACCGCGCGTCGCACTGCGTGATCTGAACGGTTAGGACACCCATCATCATGACTGCATTCGACTCTTCCCTCGTGCCGACGAGCGAGATCCTGATCGGCGGCGAATGGCGCCGCGGCCGCGGCGCGACGACGCCGAATTTCTATCCGGCCGACGGCTCGCTCAACACCGAGATCCACATGGCCGGCGCGGCCGACGCGCACGAAGCGGTCGAGGCCGCCGACGCCGCATGGCGTCGCGCGAACTGGTCGGGCCTGAAGCCGCATCAGCGCGCCGGCGTGCTGTACCGGATCGCCGATCTGATCCACGCGAATCACGAGGCGCTCGCGCAACTGCAGCGGCGCGACAACGGCAAGCCGATCAGCGAGACGCGCGCGCTCGTCGCGAGCGCGGCGAACACGTTTCGCTACTTCGCCGCATCCGCCGAGACGCTCGACGAGGCGCTCACGCCGTCGCGCGGTGACTATCTGTCGATGAGCGTGCACGAGCCGCTCGGCGTCGTCGCGGCGATCACGCCGTGGAATTCGCCGATCGCCTCCGACGCGCAGAAGCTCGGCCCGGCACTCGCGGCGGGCAACGCGGTCGTGCTGAAGCCGGCCGAGGTGACGCCGCTTGCGTCGCTCGCGCTCGCGCGCCTCTGCGAGCAGGCGGGCGTGCCGCCCGGCGTGATCTCGGTGCTGCCTGGCAAGGGCTCGGTGATCGGCGACGCGCTCGTGCGCCATCCGCTCGTGAAGAAGGTGTCGTTTACGGGCGGCACCGAAGTCGGCCGAGGGATCGCACGGCTCGCGGCCGAGAAGCTGATGCCGCTGTCGCTCGAGCTGGGCGGCAAGTCGCCGACGATCGTGTTCGACGACGCCGATCTCGATCACGCGGTGAACGGCGTGCTGTTCGGGATCTTCAGCTCGTCGGGCGAATCGTGCATCGCGGGCTCGCGCCTGTTCGTGCAGCGCGCGATCTACGACGCGTTCGTCGCGCGGCTCGTCGACGCGGCGCGCAAGCTGCGCGTCGGCGATCCGGCGAGCGAGCGCACGCAGATGGGGCCGCTCGTCACCGCGCAGCATCGCGACACGATCGAGCGTTACGTCGCGCTCGGCCGCGACGAAGGCGGCCGCGTGCTGTGCGGCGGCGAGCGGCCGACGGGCGAAGGCCGCGACGCGGGCTTCTTCTATCTGCCGACGATCCTCGACGGCTTGTCGAACCACGCGCGAATCTGCCAGGAAGAGATTTTCGGGCCGGTGCTCGTCGCACTGCCGTTCGACGACGAGGCGTCGCTCGTCGCCGAAGCGAACGACAGCGTGTTCGGCCTCGCGGCCGGCATCTGGACGCGCGACTACAAGCGCGCATGGCGCATCGCGCGCGCGCTCGACGCGGGCACCGTGTGGATCAACACGTACAAGCAGTTCTCGATCTCGACGCCGTTTTCCGGCTGGAAGGAAAGCGGAATGGGCCGCGAGAAGGGCAGCCTCGGGATTCGCGAGTACATGCAGCAAAAGAGCCTCTACTGGGGCTTGAACGAATCGCCGCTGCCGTGGGCGAACTGACGCAAAGGATCATCGAATGAGCATTCTCGGCATCGAACAGATTACCTACGGCGTGACCGATCTCGCGACGTGCCGCCGCTTCTTCGCGGACTGGGGATTGAAGGAGATTGCGTGCGACGACGCGCACGCGCGCTTCGAAACGATGAACGGCTGCACGGTGCTCGCCGTCGACGCGCGGGAGCCGTCGCTGCCGCCCGCGTTCGAAGCCGGCCCGACGCTGCGCGAGGTGACGTGGGGCGTCGGCACGCGGGCGGAGCTCGACGCATTGCGCGGCAGGCTCGCGGGCCAGCCGGGCCACTACGAGACCGACGACGCGATCGGCTGCATCGATCCGAACGGCATGGCGATCCGCATCGAGGTGACGCGCAAGCGCGCGATCGACGTGAAGGGCTCGCTGCCGAACGTGTGGGGCGAGACGCTGCGCGTCGATCAGCCGGCCGCGATCTACGAGCGTGCGGAGCCGATCGAAGTCGGGCACGTCGTGTTCTTCACGAACCGGCTCGCGGAGCAGGAGGCGTTCTATCACGAGCTGCTCGGCTTCGAGACGTCGGACCGCTATCCGGGCCGCGGCGCGTTCATGCGCTGCGCGCCGCACGGCGGCCACCACGACCTGTTCCTGCTTGCGCTGCCTACGGCCAAGCGCGGCCTGAATCACGTCGCGTTCACGGTGCGCGACATTCACGAAGTGTTCGGCGGCGGCATGCACGTGAGCCGCTGCGGCTGGGAGACGCAGCTCGGGCCGGGGCGGCATCCGGTGTCATCCGCGTATTTCTGGTACTTCCGCAATCCGGCGGGCGGCCTCATCGAATACTACGCGGACGAGGACATGCTGACGCCCGCGTGGCAGCCGCGCGAGTTCGAGCCGGGCCCGACCGTGTTCGCAGAGTGGGCGATCGACGGCGGCCTCGACGGCAACACGCGCCGGCAGAAGAACGCGAAGGCGCCGGAGGGCAAGTTCATGACGGAGCGTAAGGATGACTGAGCAAGCGAATGCCGAAGCGCTCGCCGCGCCGCGTACCGTCGTCGTGATCGGCGGCGGGCAGGCGGCGGGCTGGGTGGTGAAGACGCTGCGCGGCGAAGGTTTCGCCGGCCGCATTGTGATGATCGCCGACGAAACGCATCTGCCTTACGAGCGGCCGCCGCTGTCGAAGGCGGTGCTGGCGGGCGATGCGGACCTCTCGACCGTGCGCGTCGTGCAGCCCGACGAATTCGGCGCGCTCGGCGTCGAAGCATGGCAGCCTGAGCGCGCGGCGTCGATCGATCGCGTGCGGCGCGTCGTGCGCGCGGCGTCGGGCCGCGAGGTCGAATACGATCGGCTCGTGATCGCGACGGGCGGCGCGCCGCGCCGTCTGCCGGAATCGATTGTCAAGACGCCTAACCTTCATTATCTGCGCACGCTCGACGAGGCCGTGGCGCTCGGCGAGAAGCTGCGCGCGAGCCGTCGCGTGCTCGTGATCGGGGGCGGCTGGATCGGGCTCGAGGTCGCGGCGACCGCACGCAAGCTAGGCGTCGACGCGGTCGTCGTCGAAGGCGCGCCGCGCCTTTGCGCGCGCTCCGTGCCGGACGCCGTGTCCGACTTTCTCCTCGAATTGCATCGTGCGAACGGCGCCGACGTGCGGTTGAACGCGTCGCTCGCGTCGCTCGGCGCGCATCCGGACGACGCCGGCCGCGTGCGCGCGGCGCTCGCCGACGGCACGACCGTTGATGCGGATTTCGCGGTCGCGGGAATCGGCCTCGCGCTCAACACGTCGCTCGCGGCCGAGGCGGGCCTGCACGTCGAAGACGGCATCGTCGTCGACGAATACGGAACGACGAGCGATCCGGCGATCTTCGCGTGCGGCGACGTCGCGAATCATCCGAACGCGTGGCTCAAGCGCCGCGTGCGGCTCGAATCGTGGGCGAACGCGCAGAACCAGGCGATCGCGGCCGCGAAGGCGGTGCTTGGCGTGCGCGCGCCGTATGCGGAGATTCCGTGGTTCTGGTCCGATCAATATGACGTGAACCTGCAGATTCTCGGCGACCTGCCGGCCGATGCGCAGCTCGTCGTGCGCGGCGACGTCGCCGCAAAGCGCGCGACGCTGTTCTTCCTGACGGACGGCGCGCTGCGCGGCGTGATCGCGATCAACTCGGCGCGCGAGCTGAAGCTCGCGCGCAAATGGATGAACCAGGGGCGCGCGATCGACGTCGCCGCGCTGGCGGACACGACGAAGGCGCTTGCCTGACCGACGAGAACGACGACATGGAGGAGAACACACGCATGAGCACACTGGAAAGCGTCGTCGCGGGCGGGGCCGCGGCGCAGGCGGCGACCGCCGCGACCCCGGGCGCGATCATCGCCCGCCTCGAGCGGCTGCCCGCGAACGCGATGCAGATCCGCGCGCGCGTGTTGATCGGCACCGCCACCTTCTTCGACGGCTTCGACGTGATCACGATCGCCGCGACGCTGCCGCTGCTGATCCACAAATGGGGGCTGTCGCCGAATCAGGTCGGGATGCTGATCGCGTCCGGCGCGATCGGCCAGTTGCTCGGTGCGTTCCTGTTTCCGGCGCTCGCGGAGAAGCACGGCCGCGTGCGCGCGATCGCGTGGAGTTCGGCCGTGATCGGCGTGACGAGCATCGCCTGCGGATTCGCTTCGACATTCGAAGCATTCGTACTGCTGCGCATCCTGCAGGGCCTCGGCCTGGGCGGAGAGCTGCCGGTCGCCGCGACCTACATCAACGAGATCACGCGCGCGCACGGCCGCGGCCGCTTCGTGCTGCTGTACGAGATCGTGTTTCCGATCGGCCTGCTCGCGTCGATGGCGCTCGGCGCGTGGCTCGTGCCGCGCTTCGGCTGGGAAGTGATGTATTTCATCGGAGGAATGCCGCTTGCGCTCGCGTTCGTGCTGACGCGGCTCGTGCCGGAGTCGCCGCGCTGGCTCGCGTCGCGGGGGCGGCTCGACGAGGCGGGGCGCGCGCTGCACGTGTTCGAATCGGCGGTGAAAGGGCCGCTGCCGCCCGTCGCGCATGCGAGCGAGTTCGACGCGCTCGTGCGCAGTCATCCGAAGCGCCGGATGGTCGATCTGTTCGGGCCGGCCTACCTGAAGCGCACGCTCGCGATCGCGACGCTGTGGGCGACGTGCGGCTTCATCCAATACGGGCTGTCGACGTGGCTGCCGACGATCTACAAGAACTTCTACCACGCGCCGCTGCAGCTCGCGCTGAACCTGGCGGTGATCGGCTCGGTGATGGGCGTGGTCGGCTCGCTCGTGTCGGCGCTCGCCGTCGACGTGGTCGGCCGCAAGCCGGTGATCGTCTGGTCGTTCGTGCTGTGCGCGCTGTCGCTCGCGTTCGCGGGGATCTATCACGCGTCGTCGGTGTACGTCGTCGCGACGTTCTGCTCGCTCGCGCTCGGGCTGATGGCATCGGGCTTCATCACGTCCTACGTATACACGCCCGAGCAGTATCCGACGAGCATCCGAGCGGCCGGCTGCGGGCTCGGCAGCGCGTGGCTGAAGATTGCGTCGTTCGTCGCGCCGATGGTGGTGCCGCGCGCCATCGTCGGTGGCGATCTGAGCCCGGCGTTCTACCTGCTCGCGGCGGTGCCGCTCGTCGCCGCGCTGACCGTGCATTTCGTCGGCATCGAAACGAAGGGGCAGGTGCTCGAGAAACTCGAGGCATAGCGCGGCATTTTCGCGACGTTTGGCAATGCAACATAAACGGCCCGGACATTCCGGGCCGTTTTTCTTTGGCGCGCATCGGCTCGAAAGCGGCAAAAGGGATGCATCGATTGCGGCGATCGGCGCATCCGGCGATTCCGCGCGGACCGGCCAAGGGCGGACCGCTGCGCGCATTCGATAAGTGACATTCCAGGGATTTATTAATGGCGAGTTTAAAACATTTATTAGTGAATATAAATTTGACGACGTGGGATTTATGGAAATGTTAGGTGGATTACATTTCTCACATTCTTTCGCTAGTGTTCGATGGATTACTGTTTTTGATTATTTGAAGTTTGGTCGGGTGGAAAGTTATTAATATCCCTGCCTGCGAGGCGTGATCGGGGTTCGCGATTGATATGCGGGAAATCATATATATGGTTTTTACATTTTAATCGCAATGCGTGATTTCGTATTCGGCGGCAACGTCGTGCGAACCGCGCGCTCGGAATTCAACCCTGCTGACGACCCGTGCGAATTAAATTCACAGGGGATATTGAGTGAACAAAATCTACAATGTTGTCTGGAGCCGGGTGCGAGGCCAGTTGATTGCGGTTTCTGAATTTGCCGGGTCGAATGGAAGCAAGGGATCGACGACGCGCGTCGTCACGACGGCGCCTCGCATCGGCGCAAGTGCCGCGGCCTCGCGGGCGTCGCGCCTGTCGTGGGCGAAGCTCGGGCTGATGTCGCTGTCGGTGAGCGCGGCGATGGGTTGGATGGCCGCTGACGCCGCCGCGCAGGTCAGCTATGCGGCGGGCTATAACGCCTACGCCGGCCCCGGCAGCAATACGGGCCCGTGGGCGTTCTACAACCCGGCCTTCAGCCCGGGCGCGCTGCTGTACGGCACGGCGGTCGGCAATTACGCGCACGCGAACGGCGAAGGCAGCTCGGCCTACGGCGATCACGCGACGGCGACGGGGCGCATCGGCACCGCGGTCGGCGTCTATTCGGAAGCGGCCGGCGACGGCGGCACCGCGATCGGCGCCAGCGCACGGGCGCTGCCGGACTTCAGCCTCGCGATCGGCGCGAACGCGCAGGCGCTGAAGGACACGGGGCAATCGATTCCGGGCCGCGAAGACATCGGCACCATCGCGATCGGCGCGGGCGCGCTCGCGCAGGGCGACAACAGCGATCCGCTGCACGTCGCCGCGCCGAATGCGTTCGGCGGCTACACCACTGCGACGGCGAGCGGCGCGGTGGCGCTCGGCGAGGGCGCCGCGTCGACCGCCTATTACGCGAACGCGCTCGGCTCGTATTCGAAGGCGTCGGGCGCCGGCGCGGTCGCGGTCGGCGGCGGCGCGCAAGCGACGGCTCAAGGCGCGGTCGCGATCGGCGGCGCGACCGGCGTCAACAACGCGACCGCACTGTCCGGCTTTGCTAGCGCGAGCGGCGTCAATGCGATCGCGATCGGTTCCGGCGCGCAGGCGACGGGCAGCCAGTCGATCAGCATCGGCACGGGCAACGTCGTGTCGGGGGCGAACGCCGGCGCGTTCGGCGATCCGTCGACGGTCACGGGCACGGGCTCGTACTCGTTCGGCAACAACAACACGATCAACTCGAACAACGCGTTCGTGCTCGGCAACAACGTGACGATCGGCTCGGGGCTCGACGGCTCCGTCGCGCTCGGCAACGGCACGACGGTGGCGGCGGCCAACCCGACCAGCAGCGCGACGATCACGACGACGTCCGGCGGCCAGCTGACGCTATCCGGTTTCGCCGGCGCGAATCCGACGAGCGTCGTGAGCGTCGGCGCGCCCGGCGCCGAGCGCCAGATCACGAACGTCGCGGCGGGACGCATCACGGCGACGTCGACGGACGCCGTCAACGGCAGCCAGCTGTATGCGGTCGCGAGCACCATCGACAACGCGGTGAACGGCGGCGGGATCAAGTATTTCCACGCGAATTCGACCGCGCCGGATTCGACGGCGGCGGGCACGGACAGCGTCGCGATCGGGCCTGCTGCCGTCGCGTACGGCCAGGACTCGATCGCCGAGGGCAACAACGCGACGGCGGGCGTGAGCGGCAATCCGGCGATTGCGGGCGACGTCGCGCTCGGCAGCGGCGCACAGGCCACGGGCGGACGCTCGCTCGCGCTCGGCGCGAACGCGACCGTCAACACGGCGGGCGGCGTCGCGCTCGGCGCGGGTTCGGTCGCGAATCGCGCGGCCGGCACGTACACCGATCCGATCACGGGCAGCAGCTTCACGACGGCGTTCGGCGCGGTGTCGGTCGGCCTCGAAGGTTCGCTGCGGCAGATCACCAACGTCGCGGCAGGCACGCAGGCGACGGACGCGGTGAACGTCGGGCAGCTGCAAGGCGCGATTGCGCAGCTCAATCAAACGATCCAGAACATCACGAACGGGTCGAACTCGGGCAACAACGGGAACAACGGCAATAACACCGGGCAGACCGTGTCGGGCCAGTGGATCACCGGCAATCCGTCGACCTATACGCCGCCGGTGGCGAGCGGTGTCGGCTCGACAGCCGCGGGCAGCAGCAGCGTCGCATCCGGCGCGAACAGCGTGGCGATCGGCGACGGCGCGACGGCTTCCGGCAACAACTCGGTCGCGCTCGGCGCGCATTCGGTCGCGACTGCGCCGAACACGGTGTCGGTCGGCTCGGCCGGCAACGAGCGGACGATCTCCAATCTCGCGCCGGGCGTCAACGGCACCGATGCGGTGAACGTGAACCAGTTGAACAGCGGCATCGGCAATGCAGTGGGGCAGGCCAATCAGTACACGGATCAGAAGGTCGACCACCTGCGGCGCGAGATGAACGGCGGCGTGGCGGCGGCGATGGCCGTGGCTGGATTGCCGCAGCCGACCGCGCCGGGCAAGAGCATGGTGGCGGTCGCGGGCTCGACGTGGCAGGGCCAGCAAGGTTTCGCGCTCGGCGTGTCGACGATTTCCGAGAACGGCAAGTGGTTGTACAAGGGGTCGCTCACGACCAGCACGCGCGGCGGCACGGGCGCGGTGCTCGGGGCAGGCTATCAGTGGTGATGGGGTGAGGTGAGTCGCGCATGACGGCCGGTTTCGCGCCGGCTGTCCAAACGATAAGGAATCCAATATGAAAATGAACAGGATATCGAAATATGTGGCGGCTGCCGGGTTTTGCGGGGCGCTGCTGGCGGGATGCGGAATGGCGCCGACCACCGCGCCGGACGGCTCGGTCGGGTTCCCGGCGCGCAACAGCGCGTGGCTGAAGGAAGGTACGTTCGTGAACGCCGAGAATCTGCGGCAGATCGGGCCCGGCCTCGACAAGAACCAGGTTTATGCGCTGATCGGCGAGCCGCATTTCAGCGAAGGCATCGTCGGCGTGCACGTGTGGAACTACGTGTTCAATTTCCGCACGGGTCAAGGGCCGGGGGACGTCGTGACCTGCCAGTACCAGATCCAGTATGACGATCACTATCGCGTGAAAGCGACGTACTGGAAGGACCCGGCATGCAAGGCGCTGGCCGACGGCCCGAAGCCGCCGCCGGTGGCGCAGACGGCGCCGAGCGATGAAGTGAAGCAATTCACGCTCGATTACCACCTGCTGTTTCCGTTCGACAAATCGGCGCTGCGCGATCTGCTGCCGAGCGGGCGCGCGGAACTGGACCGGATCGCGACCACGCTGCAGCAGCAATACCAGCACATCCGTTCGGTACGGGTCACGGGCTATACCGATCGGCTCGGCACGGACGAATACAACCGCCAGTTGTCGCATGCGCGGGCCGAAACGATTCGCTCGTACCTGACGACGCGCGGGCTGCCGGGCGATCTGATCGTCGCGCAAGGTTTCGGCAAGGCCGATCCGGTGAGCGCCGGCTGTCCTGCCGGACGTTCGGCCGAGGCGATCGCCTGTCTCGCGCCGGATCGGCGCGTGAGGATCGACGTCGCCGGAGAGCGGCGCTAGTTTCGCGGCGAATCGCTTGCGTCGGCATGCATCGGCGGCCATGACGGCGCCGGCGCATGCCGCGTTTGCGCGTCTATGTGATGGTGCGGTGGTTCGATGGTGCGGTGGTTCGGCCGTGCGCAGGCGCGACGTCCGGCAGTCGCTGAAGGCGGATCAAGCGCGAATTATCGCAAGCATCGCCTCGACCCGGCGCGCGACTCAGCGCACGGCGGTGACGGGCACGCTCGCGATGCGCACGAGGCGGTCGAGGATGCTTTGGTGGAAGAAGTGGGTGATCGCGTGGAGCGGATCGCGGCGCGGGGCGACGACGACGATTTCGTCACAGCCGTTTTCCGTTGCGCACGCGGCGATCGTGTCGGCGATCGGGCCGACTTTCATCGCAACCGAATATTTGACGTTGGCGTCCTTGAGGATGCCGATGGCTTGGGCGAGTTCGCCCTCGGAGAAATCATGCTCGATCTGGCGGAGCTTCGCGAGCGAGTGGAAGGCTTCGAGGCGGGTGGATTCGAGAGGGGGCTGCACGTTGACCAGCACGACTTCGGACGCACATCGCTCGTGATACAGAAACGCGGCGTGCCGTACGGCCTGCAGCGAACGCTGCGAGTGACCGACGGGAACCAGGAGTTTGAGCATGAGAAAACCTGTTCGGTGATGCGATGACGATAGGCTAGTCCTGTCCTCGTCGGCATGGCCTAAAGAATTTTGGGGACGGCGTAAAAATGTCGTAAACGCCCGGCGCGCATTCGCTTAATAAAAAATATAAGAAAAATAAGTTTATGCGCATAAAGGGGCGGGTTCAGCCGGTGACGGATTCGGATCTTCTGCGCCCGGCGCGCATCGAGGCGCGCCGTTGCGCGGTGAGTGCGGCAACGTTGGCGCGTGACCATGGGCAACGCGCTTGTGCGTCGCCGCAAGGCGCTGCGGGTTCGATGCGTCGATTGGATCGTAATCCGAATCGTCTGTTGGACGTCTCAGGGGATGTTGCGGTGCAGCGGGCTATGCGCGGTTCACGGCCGTAGCGCAGTGCGATCCCATGCGTTTATATAATCGTCTGCAATCGTTCGACGCGACGCCGCCGAGCATGGTCGCCCGCGTTGCCGCCGATCGCCCCATCGACCCGCACGGAGTTCCGCATGTCAGCAGGCATTCCCCCGTCTCCCGCCGCATCTCCCGCGCCGTTCGATCCGCTCGTCGAAATGCCCGCTCATGCGCTTGCCGCAGCGATCCGGCGCAAGGACGTTTCGTGCGTCGAGACGATGCGCGCGTATCTCGCCCACATCGAGCGCGTGAACGGCGACGTCAATGCGATCGTCGCGCTGCGCGAGCCCGACGTGCTGCTTGCCGAGGCCGCGCAAAAAGATGCGGCGCTTGCGCGCGGCGAATACGCGGGCTGGTTGCACGGCATGCCGCAGGCGCCGAAAGATCTCGCGATGACGAAGGACATCGTGACGACGCTCGGCTCGCCGATCTTTCGCGCGATGAAGCCGTCGGCCGACGCGATCGTCGTCGAGCGGATGCGCGCGGCGGGCGCCGTGTTCATCGGCAAGACGAACACGCCGGAGTTCGGGCTGGGCTCGCACACGTTCAACGAGGTTTATGGTGCGACGCGCAATCCGTACGATCTGTCGAAGAGCGCGGGCGGCAGCAGCGGCGGCGCGGCGGCCGCGCTCGCCGCGCGGATGCTGCCCGTCGCCGACGGCAGCGACTTCGGCGGCTCGCTGCGCAATCCGGCCGCGTTCTGCAACGTGTACGGCTTTCGCCCGTCGCAAGGGCGCGTGCCGCGCTGGCCGAGCGTCGACGTATTCATCCAGCAGCTCGGCACGGAAGGGCCGATGGGGCGCACGGTCGTCGACGTCGCGCAGCTGCTTGCGATCCAGGCGGGTTACGATCGGCGCGATCCGCTGTCGCTCGCCGAGGAGCCGCGGCGCTTCGCGCAAGCGCTCGATGCCGACTTGCGCGGCAAGCGGATCGCATGGGTCGGCGACTGGAACGGCTATCTCGCAACGGAGCCGGGCGTGCTCGAACTGTGCGAGGCGAGCTTCGACGCGCTGCGCGCGATCGGCTGCGACGTCGACGCGGCGCTGCCGTCGTTCTCGCCGCAGCGGATCTGGCAGACGTGGCTCGTGCACAGGCATCTGCTGTCGGGCGGGAATCTGCTGACGCATTACCGCGAGCCGTCGCGGCGGGCGCTGCTGAAGCAGGAGGCGATCTACGAAGTGGAAGGCCTGTTCGAGCTTGGCGCGTCCGACGTATACGACGCGAGCGCCGCGCGCAGCGCATGGTATCAGGCGCTGATGACGTTCTTCGAACGGTATGACTACATCGCCGCGCCGACCGCGCAGGTCTTTCCGTTCGACGTGGATCTGCGCTGGCCGCGGACGATCGCCGGCCGCTCGATGGATACCTATCACCGCTGGATGGAGACGGTCGTGCCGTGGACCCTCGCAGGCTGCCCGGCGATCAGCGTGCCGGTCGGATTCAACGCGGCGGGATTACCGATGGGCATGCAACTGATCGGCCGGCCCCGCGGCGATTTCGCGGTGCTTCAGCTCGCGCGCGCATACGAAAAGGAGCGTGATTGGGTGAATGCGCGCCGGCCCGTGTTATCCGGCGCTTGAATCAAAAGAATGCGGCGCAGCCGCTCGCCCGATGCGGTCGACGGGCGGCACGCAGAGTCGCTCTGCGCAAGTGGCGAGATCTATTCTGGCCGCAGCCGGGTGATGACTGTCCCGACTGACGGCTGTTGGTGACGGGCGCGGAACGATACCCGAAGTTATTTTGTCATGCTGAATTGTTTGGGGCGGGTAGGCCGCGCCAATTAAACAGATTCACTTCGTCATCCTCAATTCGTTCGCCGGCAGCCGGCTCGTCGATTTCAATTCGCGCATCGAAATGGTGCTGAGCAGTTCCTTGACGCCCGGCAACGACCGGAGCCGATTCAACACGAAACTCGAGAACGTATCGAAATTCTTCGCCACGATCTGCACGAGATAGTCGTGCTGGCCGGTCGTGTTGTGGCACGCGACGACTTCCGGCATCGCCATCACGCCCGCCTCGAACGCGCGGCAGGTTTTTTCGGTGTGGCTGTCGAGCGAAATGTTGACGAACGCGACGATCTCGTAGCCGAGTGCGCGCCGATCGAGGATCGCCTGATAGCCCGAGATGAAGCCGTCGGCTTCGAGCCGGCGCAGGCGCTTCCAGCACGGCGCCGCCGACAGCGCGACGCGATCGGCCAGCTCCGCGTTGCTGAGGCGTCCGTTCTCCTGCAGGATCTTCAGGATCTTCAGATCTGTCTCGTCCAGCTTCATGCCGATCGCCATTTTTTTATGAGGAAAATGAAAGAAGAAAGATTCTTTTGATTATAGGGGCGAGCGGGAATGAAATGGAAAGCATATTTCCTGCTAGCTTTTTTACACTAATTCGATTGGCGATCGGTGCCGCGCGCGGCCTGCCGCCTGCCGGCAACCCGTTTCGCATTCATCGTCAAAAGGAGCCACCGCATGACGTATTCGAGCTATCACAAGAAGGACATCGACGGTCGTCCGTTGCATCCGGAAACGCAGATGATGTCGTACGGATTCGACCCGTTTTTGTCCGAAGGTGCGGTGAAGCCGCCGGTGTTTCTGACGTCGACGTTCGCGTTCCGCTCGGCGGAGGACGGCGCCGATTTCTTCGACGTCGTGTCGGGCCGCAAGCCGCTGCCGCAGGGCGAGGCGGCGGGCCTCGTCTACAGCCGCTTCAATCACCCGAACCTCGAGATCGTCGAGGATCGCCTCGCGCTGCTCGACGGCTCCGAGGCGGCCGTCGTCACGTCGAGCGGGATGTCGGCGATCAGCTCGATTTTTCTCGCGTTCCTGCGCCCGGGCGATCAACTGGTTCAGTCGGTGCCGCTGTACGGCGGTACGGAAACGCTGATCGCGAAGTACTTTCGCGAATGGGGCGTCGCTGCGCACCCGATCCAGGACGGCCTGTCGCCGCAGTCGATCGGCGCGGCGCTCGAGGCCGCCGCGCAGCAGGGCCCCGTGCGGCTTTGCTACGTCGAGACGCCGGCGAACCCGACCAACGCGCTGATCGATCTCGACGGCATGCGTCGCGAGCTCGACGCGTTCGAAGCGCGTCACGGCTATCGCCCGATTTCGGTGTGCGACAACACGTTGCTCGGGCCGATCTTCCAGAAGCCGAGCGAGCACGGCGTCGACATGTCGGTGTATTCGCTGACGAAGTACGTCGGCGGCCATAGCGATCTCGTCGCGGGCGGCGTGACGGGACGCCGGGATCTCGTCGCGAAGGTTCGAGCGGTGCGCAGCGCGTTCGGCTCGCAACTCGATCCTCACTCGTCGTGGATGCTGATCCGATCGATGGAAACGGTCGTGCTGCGGATGAAGCAGGCGGCGCGCACGGCGTCGGCGGTTGCGAAGTGGCTCGCGACGAATCCGTATCAGAAGGTCGACGTCTATCATCCGGAGCTGATCGTCGACGATGCTTATCAGGCCGTGTACAAGCGGCAATGCGAGGGCGCCGGCTCGACGTTCGCCTTCGTGCTGAACGGCGGCCGCGCCGAAGCGTTCCGGTTCATCAACGCGCTGCATCTGTTCAAGTCGGCGGTGAGTCTCGGCGGCACCGAGTCGCTGATCTGCCATCCGGCGTCGACAACGCATTCGGGCGTTCCGGAGGCGGCGCGCAAGGCAGCGGGTGTGTCGGAAGGGTTGATTCGCGTGTCGATCGGGCTCGAGCACGAAGAGGATCTGATCGCCGATCTCGACAACGCGTTTCGCCGGTCCGGCCTCGCGGCGGGCGGCTGACGCGCCTGCGGCGAGTGTGTGGGGGATGAATCGGCGTCGTCAGTGATCCTGAGCGATCGACGCGCCGGGCTCGTTTGCGTTCGTCGATAACGTCGCGCGATATCCGAAGAATGCCGGAATTTGGCTTCGACGGATGGCGGCGCGCCATTGATCGGAGTCGATCGATTTTTATCGATCGGCTCCGGTTTCCATTCCAGTCAATTGGAATGGGACTGGTACGTCGACAGTGCCGCGATGATCGCGTTTCTCGATTCGATGAAGTCTTTTTGCACTCGCTTGATTTCCTCTCCCGTTTTGGCGAAGCCGATCTTCGGCACGAGCGTCGCTGCGTACAGATCGACGATCCATTGAGGCGGGTGTGGCGATATCTCTCTGACGAGCTTTGCAGCGATGATTTCCGCGTCGATTGTTGAGGTATCCATAATGAAGTTTTCAAGTAATCGATGTGGTTAACCTAGGTAATTTTTGGCGATTGGTCAATTCGTCGGCCGATGTTTTTTTGAGTGCTCGATTAATCGATTTTTTAAAATGGGGCGGTGTCGAATTCAATAAGGCATTCGAAAGAAATCAGATGTTGAATTTTGCTGCGGGAGCGCGCGATGCCGTGCGTATGGAACAGTTGCCGTCACCGCAAGCACGGCATCGGTTTCGGCCGCCGACCGCCGACCGCCGACCGCCGACCGCTGGTCATCGATCACGCCACATCCGTTCAATCGCGGTTCAACTGCGCGAGCCGGCGAACGTCGATTCGCCGCGCGTGTGCCGTGCAGCAGATCCGGCGGCGCCGCCGCATGCATGTCCCCGCAACATGGCCCGTCAATACGTTTCGATATGTATCCGTGATTGCATTCGCCGCATGCTCGCCTCGACAATTCTGCTGGCAGGATTCACAGGGAGATTCGATGAAATCAATCAATCGCTTCGCGAAGCGCGCGGCGCTCGTCTGCTGCGCAAGCGGCGCGTTCGCGAGCGGCGCTGCGTTCGCACAGGTCGATCTGCAAAGCCTCGGCGCATCGCTGCTCGGCGGCGGCGGTGCGACGCAGCAGGCGAGCACGTCCGGCGCATCCGGCATGTCGCAGCTGCTGCAGTCGTACGTCGGCGCAAATCAGCAGGTGCTTGCCGGCCAAGCGAGTCTCGCGTCGGCGATGGGGCTCTCGGGCGCGGCCGGGCAGGCGCAGCACGCTGCGGGCCTGTTGACCAACGGCGGCGCGAACGCGCTGACGCCCGGCGCGCTGTCGCAGGTCGGCGGCGCGCAGCAGTCGGTCGCGCAGGCGCTGACGCAAGCGTTCGCATCGGGCGGCGCGAACGGCGCCGCGCCGGGCGCGGGCGTCGACAAGGCGGCGTTCACCCGCGGCCTCACGTCGCTCGGCGAAGGCGTCACCCAGTATTCGCAGCTTCAATCCGGGCTCGGGAATCTCGGCGCATCGAACCCGGCGTCGCTGCTGCAGGCCGGGCTGGACCCGAACAACCTGCAAGCCGCGTCGTACATCGCGCAGAATGCGCCGAACCAGTTGCAGGCGATCGGCGGCACGCTCGGCGCGGCCGTGCAGTTCGCGGCGAGCCACGGCATTTCGGTGCCGTCCGTCGCATCCGCGGCGCTCAAGCTGCTGCCGTAACGCGTGTTGTCGATGCGCGCGCCGCCGCGACGGCCGGCGCGCGCTTTTCCCCGCGTCGGATGGGGTTATCCGCGTAATGCTATGGTGACGCGATTCGTCATCCTCGGATTGCCTACATGCGCGACGCAGTCGATCTTTCCCGTTATTTCGCCCGCATCGGTTATCGCGGACCTGCGCAGCCGACGCTCGACGTCCTTCGCGAGCTGCAACTGCTGCATCCGCAGTCGATTCCGTTCGAGAACCTCAATCCGTACACGGGCGCGCGCGTCGCGCTCGACCTCGAATCGGTCGTCGACAAGCTGATCGAGCGGCGTCGCGGCGGGTACTGCTTCGAGCAGAACAAGCTCTTCTACACGGTGCTCGTGCAGCTCGGCTTTCACGTGACGCCGCTGATCGCGCGCGTGCGCTGGCAGCGTCCGCCCGACGTGTCGACGCCGCAGACGCACATGCTGCTGCGCGTCGATCTGGACGGCGCGACGTGGTTCGCCGATGTCGGCTTCGGCTCGACGACGCTGACGGCGCCGCTGCGCTTCGATCCGAACGTCGCGCAATCCACGCCGCACGGGACGTTTCGCGTCGTCGACGCGCCTGTCGCGGGCGAGCTCGAAATCGAGTGCGAGACGCCGGCCGGCTGGCAGCCGCTGTATCGCTTTTCGCTGAAGCCGGTCGAGTGGGTCGATTACGAGGTCGCGAACTGGTACACGTCGCGTCATCCCGATTCGTTCTTCACGCACGACCTCGTCGTGTGCCGAATCCTGCCCGATGCGCGCGCGCTGCTTTTCAACGATGCGGTGACGCTGCGGACGACGGACGGCGCGGCGCAAACGACCCGGCTGCCGGATGTCGACGCATGGGCGGCGTGCGTGCGCGAGCGCTTCGGCCTCGACCTGAGCGGATTCGATGTGGCGGCGCTCTACGCGCGGGCGGTCGCGCGCGCCGCCGACGAGCGCGAGAGCGACGAGACGACTTGAATCGGCGTTGCCGGCCGGACGCAGGTAAGTTGGGGCGCGATGCTATTTGCCGAAGGCGCGGACCGACTCAGTGAATGGGCTCGCGTGTGCTGCGAATGCCGATGAAGGCCGCTGCGCCGTTTGGCGTCACGAAGCGCATGAGGCCGCCGACGCAAAGCGACGCACGGCACTCGCGCGACGACGAACGTATCCATGTTCGCCCGCGCGCATCGGCGCAAGCGATCGAAGGTTAGAGGCAAAACAGAGACAATCGAGGAGAAATCCGATGCGCGAAGTGCGTTGGGCGTCGCTCGAGCACGACGGGATCGAGCATCTGGCGTTCGAGCGACACGCATTCGGCAGCATCGCGGAGAGCGTGGTCGTCGGGCGCGACGAAGGGCGTGCGTATGGTGTCGCCTATCGCGTCGTCTGCGACGAGGGCTGGCGGGCGAAGCACGTGATTGTGACGGTGATGGGCGGCGGCGCGCTCGAGCTGCGCGGCGACGGGGAGGGCCGCTGGCGCAACGGGGCGGACGAGCCGCTCGCGATGCTTGACGGGAGCATCGACGTCGACATCGCCGCGACGCCGTATACGAACACGCTGCCGATCCGCCGTCTGAGGCTCGCGCGCGACGAGCGGCGGCCGATCGATGTCGTCTATATTTCGATCCCCGATCTGACGGTCGGCCGCATGCGACAGGCGTACCGATGCATCGAGCCGGATCGTGTCTATCGCTACGAAAGCGTCGCGAGCGGCTTCACCGCGCAACTGGAAATCGATCGCGACGGGCTCGTGCTCGACTACGAAGCGCTTTTCAGGCGCTTGCCGGCCGACGCGCGCTGATTCGCCCGCTGCTGGCCGCCGGATTTCGCGGCGGCGGCCGCATGCCGCTTCGGCTCGTGCGCGGTCGCGAACCGGCCGATTCGCGCGGCGATCAGCGCCGCGTCGCGAATCACCGTCCAGTGCGATGCGGCGATTTCGTCGCGGCGATGCGCGCCGAGCCAGCGATCGAGATGGCGGGTGAGGGCGGGCGTCACATACCGGTCGTAACGCGGCACGATGATCTGCACCGGCGCCTGCGCGTAGCGCTCGCGCGGCCGACGGGCGCGCTCGATGAAATTCGCGCGGTAGAGCTTGAGGCCGTTCAGGCCGTTGCGCAGTTGATCCGGATCGGCGTCGACGGCGATGCGCTCGGTCTTGCGCAGCCACAGCGGCCACAGCTTCGCGCCGCCCAGCCGCCACACGAGCTCGGGCACGAGCGGCAGATGAAAGAACGCGATGTACCACGACTTCAGCGTCTGCTTCAGATTGAGCGGCGCGCGAAACACGTGGTCGAGGCACGGCCCCGAGATCGACGTGTACGACGCGAGCCGGCCGTTGATCGCGGGATCGGTCGCCGCTTCCCAGCATTGAATCGATCCCCAGTCGTGGCCGACGAGGTGAAACGGGCGATCGCCGCACGTCACGTCGGCGACGGCGAGCAGATCCTGCGCGAGCAGGCTCAGCTTGTAGTCGGCGCGGCGCTTCGGCGCATCCGATGCGCCCGCGCCGCGCACGTCGTACGCGATCACGCGAAAGCGCTTGTCGAGATGCTCGCGCACGCGTTCCCACACGCGCGCCGAATCCGGATAACCGTGCACGAGAATCACGGGCGGAGCGTTGCGCGGCCCGCTCAGGTAGACGGCAAGGCGCACGTCGCCCGAGCGGACCGTCAGCGTGTCGCGGACGGACGCCATCGCTCGTTCGCTTACGCGTGCTGATGCGCGGGCGACGAGTGCAGCGGCACGCGGCGCGGCGCGACCTGGTCGGCGTAGCGCTCGTTCGCGGCGTCGATGTTCGCGAGCAGCGCGTCGAGGTCTTGCAGGTACACGCGATTGTCGTGGTCCCACGGATGAAAGCCCGGCCGGAAGTAGTCGAGCCATTCGAGCGCGATGCTCGCGAACACGCCGTTCTTCGGGCTGTACAGATACTTGACGAGCCGCCACATTCCCTTGAGCTTGCCGTGGCGCATCCGGTGCGCGAACATCAGGCGCACGTGGAAATCGAACACGACGGTCCAGAAGATCAGCGTCGTCAGCAGCATCGTGCCCGTGCGCAGCAGGTAGGTCTTCACGCCGGGCTTCATCACGGCCGTCCACACGTCGTACGAAACCGCCTTGTGCTCGGTTTCTTCCATCGCGTGCCACATCCACATCTGCTTGTAGCCTTCGACCGAGCCGTCGATCCGGTGTTCGTGGCCCGACAGCAGCTGGTTCGCGAGAATCGCCGTGTAGTGTTCGAGCGCGATCGTGATCGCGAGCTGCATCGAATGCGGCAGCACTTTCTTGCCCCAGCCGAGGAGCGCCCACAGGCGCTTGTCGAGCTTGTGCGCGGGCAGGCCGGCCGATTGCAGCAGATCGTTGTACTCGATGTGCTCGCGCGTGTGCATCGCTTCCTGGCCGATGAAGCCCGCGACCTGCTTCTTCAGCTCGGGGTCGTGGATCTGGTCGCGGTAGTTGCGCACCGAATCCATGAAGAAGCGCTCGCCCGCCGGAAACAGCAGCGACAGCGCGTTCATGAAGTGCGTGACGGGCGCGCCCTGGACGTGCCAGTCGTAGACACGGTCGGGGGGCAGCGCGAAGCGGATGTCGCGCCGGACCGGCATCATATGCGGTGTCGTCATGATTGCTCTCCTCCCTGGTTGCCAGCGGTGTTGTAGGTTGCCTGCGCGGGCGCCGGCGTTGCACGGCCCGCACGGCGGCGCGCTCGCGCGCTCTGAAGCTTGGTCGCGAGCACGACGAGCGGCTGGTACGCGGCGGGCAGCGTGCGCGCGAGCCAGTCGGCGCCGCGCGCGTCGCGGCCGATCAGCACGCGGCGCTTGTTCTTGCGCACGCCCTGCAAGATCACGCGCGCCGCTTCGTCGGCCGTCGTGATGAAGAACTTCTCGAAATCCTCCTTGCCCTGCTGCTCGCTCTCGACCATGAAGCCGACCATGTTCTGCGCGAGCCGCGCCGATTGCGCGATGTTCGTGCGGATGCCGCCCGGATGCACGCAGGTGGCCGACACGCCGCTCTTCATCAAGTCGAGCTCCTGGCGCAGCGATTCGGTGAAGCCGCGCACAGCGTATTTCGTCGCGTTGTAGCCGCTCATGCCGGGCTGCGCGAAGATCCCGAAAATGCTCGACGTGTTGACGATGTGCCCGTCGCCCGACGCCTTCAGATACGGCAGGAACGCCTTCGTCCCATGCACGACGCCCCAGAAGTTGATGTTCACGATCCACTCGAGATCGCTGTATTCCATGCCGTCGATCGTGCTCGACAGCGCGACGCCCGCATTGTTGAAGACGAGGTTCACGCGGCCGTGCGCGGCGGCCGTCTCGTCGGCCCATGCGTGCATCGCGGCGCGGTCGCCGACATCGAGCACGCAGGTCGTCACGCGCACCGACGGCGCGAGCGCGCGGACGATCCGCTCGGTCTCGGCGAGGCCGGCCGCGTTCCTGTCCGCGAGCGCGACGTGGCATTGCTGTTGCGCGAGCTGCACCGCGAGCGAGCGGCCCATGCCGGAGCCCGCGCCCGTGATCGCAGCGACTTTGTTGGAGAAGGATTTCATGTCGTAGGCTCGTGTGGGTTCGGGGCTCAGGCGGTCGTCTCGGCGGCTGTCTGCGCGACAGCCGGGTTCGGCAGCGCGGGGGCCGGCTGCCCGTTCTGGCGCGGGTTCGCGTAGTACGCGTGATAGTCGGCCATCGAGAAGAACGCCGTTTCCTGCCGGAAGCGCCACGTGAAGGTCGGCCAGAGCGTCGTGTTCTTGCCGGTGCGGGGGTCGAGATACCAGCTGCTGCAGCCGCCCGTCGACCAGACCGTGCCCTTCAGCTTGTTCTGGATGCGGTTGTTGTATTCGAGCTCGACGAGCGGACGCACTTCGATCGCCTCGGCGCGCTCGGTGCGCATCGCCTTCAGCGCGCCGAGCACGTACTCGATCTGCGATTCGATCATGTACACCATCGAGTTGTGGCCGAGGCCGGTGTTCGGGCCCATCAGGATGAACCAGTTCGGATAGCCGGGGACCGTCGCGCCGAGATACGCGTGCAGGCCGTCGCGCCATGCGTCGACGACGTCGACGCCGCCGCGGCCGACGATCGTGCCGCGCGGGAACGGGTTGTTGATCTGGAAGCCCGTGCCGTAGATCAGGCAGTCGACTTCATGGCGCTTGCCGTCCGTCGTGACGACCGCGTTTTCCTCGATGCGCTCGATGCCCGTCGTGATCACGTCGACGTTCTTGCGCGTGAGCGCCGGATAGTAGTCGTTCGACATCAGGATTCGCTTGCAGCCGATCGTGTAGTCGGGCGTCACCGCGGCGCGCAGTTCCGGCTCGGAGATTTGCCGGCTGATGTGGCGCAGCGCGAGCTTCTGCACGAGCTTCATCGTCGACGGATGCACGGCGAAGCCGAGCACGCGCGATTCGAGCATCCAATAGATGCCGCCGCGCATCAGCTTCTGCGTGAACGGCAGATTGCGGAAGAGCCACTGCTCGAAGCCGCTGACCGAGCGGTCCGGCTTCGGCATGATCCACGGCGGGGTGCGCTGGAAGAGCGCGAGATTCGCGACGCGCGGGGCGATCTGCGGGACGAACTGAATCGCGCTCGCGCCCGTGCCGATCACGGCGACGCGCTTGCCTTCGAGCGGATAGTCGTGCTTCCAGTGCTGCGAGTGGAACGCTTCGCCCTTGAACGTCTCGATGCCGGGGATGTTCGGGTACGCCGCGCGCGACAGCCCGCCCATGCCCGACACGAGCACGCGCGCGCATACGCGCTTGCCGTTCTCGAACGTCAGGCGCCAGCGATGCGCGGTTTCGTCGTAGGTCGCGTTGACGAGTTCATGATTGAAACGCAGGTGCGAGCCGACGTTGAAGCGCTGCACGCAGTCTTCCATGTACGCGCGGATTTCCGGCTGCGGCGCGAACATCCGCGTCCAGCGCGGATTCGGCGCGAACGAGAACGAATAGACATGCGATTGGACGTCGCACGCGCAGCCGGGGTAGTGGTTGTCGCGCCAGGTACCGCCGACCGAGCTGGCTTTTTCGAACACCGCGAAGTCCTGGTTGCCGGTCTGCCGGAGGCGAATCGCCATGCCGAGCCCGGAAAAGCCGGTGCCGATGATGGCGATATCGATGGTTTCTTCGTGATTTGTGCTGTCGAGTGGACCGAAGGACATATTGCGCGCGTTCATCCAAGCGTCTCCATTTGGGCTCATTTTTTACTGTTACATTGATGGATGTAACAATAGTTCGTGAAAACGGAAACCGCAAGCCGGGTAGACATAGCCCTCTAAGCGCGGGATTCAACGGATGCCGAAGCCCGCCGGATGGGCTTGTGCGAGAAAAAGCGCGGCGCCGCGCGGAATTCTGATGTTGCGTTGCGGAATCGCTCGCAGTCCCTAATAAATTAAGGATTGCGACGCGAATTCGATTAGTTCGTTTTGCGTCGCAACACGCCGAACGCAATGGTCAATTGCGCGACCGCATAAAAAAACCAGATGAAATAATCGACGCCGCTGAACGCGCCGAGAAAACGATCGATGCCGATCAGCGCATCGGATGCGACGAACACCAGCGCGCCCGCCGCGATCTGCGGGCCGGGCGTGCGTGCGCTGAGCGCGAGGCTCGCCATCGCGCCGAGCACGGCGACGTAGACGGCCACGGGCGCCGCGAGCGCGGCGAGATGGGGAAGGAACGCGGCATAGAGCGCGGCGGCGGCGATCCACAGCGCGACGAGCGCGATCGCGCGCGGCCCGCGCGGCGTGGCGCGCCACGGCGCGAACAGCGCGCAGTAGGCGAGATGGGCGAGCTGGAATGCGCCGAGGCCGGCGATAAACGACGGCGGCCATTGGGGAAGCGCGAGCAGCACGTCGCCGAGCACCGACGCGGCGAGCGCGGCGCCGAGCCACGCGCGCTCGCGCTCAGGCGAATGCCGCAACGCCGCGGCGAACAGCAGGACGCCGAGCGCCGCCTTGGCGGCGGGCTGGCCGGGATAGGGAGCATGGCCGAGCGACAGCCCGTACAGCAATGCGGCAAGCGCGGCGGCGAGCCAGAAGCCGCGCGTGCGCGCGGGCAGGTTGGACAACATGGTCGGACGGTCTCCTCGCACGCAGCGTGTCGTCGGGTGCGCGGTGCGGCATCTCGGGCGACGCTCGACGTCCGCGCGGCCGTCCATTATCGGCAAGAAGGCGTTATCGGGGACGGACGAATCCTTCTAACCGGGCTGCGGGCGAGGCGTCGCGCCTACTTCGCCGCGAGCGCGGCGGCGGCGTCGCGCTCGGTCCAGACGTTGTCGCCGACGGTCAGCTTCTGCGGAATCAGCTTCGCGGCGTGAAACGCGTCGGCGACGCCCTGTTGCGACGCGACGATCTTCTCGTCGAGCGGCGTCGTGCCGTACGGCACGCGCTTCACCCAGGTTTCGACGAGCGCCCGATCGAGCCCGATCTTCGGCGCGATCAATGAGGCGGTCTCGGCGGGATGCGCGTTGACCCACCGGCCGGTTTCGCGCAGTTGCTGCAATACCGCGCCGACCACGTTCGGGTGACGTGTCGCGAATTCGCGCGTCGCCTCGTAGAAGTTATAAGCGGCGGGCAGGCCCGTGTAATCGGCGAGCGTGCGCGCCTTCAGCGCCTGCTGCGCGGCTGCGTAGTAAGGGTCCCAGACGACCCACGCGTCGACGGTGCCGCTTTCGAACGCGGCGCGCGCATCGGCGGGCGGCAGATAGATCGGGCGGATTTCGTCGTAGCGCACGCCGGCCTTCTGCAGCGCCTTGAGCAGCAGGTAGTTCGCGCTCGAGCCTTTCTGCAGCGCGATTTTCTTGCCCCTGAGGTCGGCCACGGTCTTCAGCGGCGAATCGGCCTTCACGACGATCGCCTCGTTGTGCGGCGACGGCGGCTCCGCGCCGACGTAGACGAAGCGCACGCCGCTCGCCTGCGCGAACACGGCGGGCGGCGCGCCCGTGTAGCCGATGTCGATGCTGTCCGCGTTCAGCGCCTCGAGCAACTGCGGGCCGGCCGGGAACTCGAACCATTTGACCGCATAGCCGAGCGGCTTCACGCGCGCCTCGAGCGAGCCCTGCGCCTTGACGACCGCGAGCAGCCCCGCCTTCTGGTAGCCGACGCGCAACACTTTGCCGCCCGCGTCGTCCTGCGCGAACGCGGCGACGGCGACGAGCGACGCGAGCGCGGCGGCTACGGTTCGGGGAATCCAGCGGGCAGGGCGAATCATCGGCAATCTCCACGACGTTGAAAAGAAGCGAGCGGCGCGCACGCCGCTCGGGTCGGGAAATCGTCGCACGGGCAGCCGCCCGCGCGAACCAAGCATTGCCGATATCAATATGACGCGTGCGCGCCTAACGTTTCTTGGGCGTGTCCTTCGCCGCCGCTCGCTCGAGCTTGGATTCGCGGTCGCGCGCGGCCTGCGAGCTCAGCTTCTTGTCGAGGATCGTCGCGACGCGGCCGCCCAGGTACGCGCTCGACGCCGCTTCGAGCGCCCGGTTCATCTCGCCCTCGACGAACACCGACGACAGCGGGCGCAGCCGCCAGATCGCGTCGACGAGCGCCGGCACGTCGGTCGGCGGCGGCAGCGAGCCTTCGTCGTAGCGGTCGAGGCGACGCACGACGAGCTCGACGAGCACGCGCGCGATCGCATCGAAATACGGCCGCGTGATGCTGATCGCGTCGAGCAGTTCGCGCGCGGGAATGCCTTCGCGCACCATCGCGGCCGCGGCTTCGAGAAGCGCCGGACTTTTCGAGACGAACGACATGCCGCGCCGCTCGAGCAGGCCGAGCTCGGCGACGCGCCCGAGCGACGCGGGCGTCTGCGGGCCGAACATCTGGATCAGCTGCGCGAGCGAGAAGGATTGCGGGCGCTCGTTGGACCAGCGGCCGCCGATCGCGTTTTCGAGCCCGAGGATCGAGCGAAGGTCGTGGCCGTCGTCGATCGCCTTGATGAGATCCTGGATGTTCGACAGCGTGTAGCCGCGCGCGAGCAGGTGATTGATGACCTTCAGGCGGGCGACGTGCGTATCGTCGTAGATGCCGACGCGGCCGCGCTTGCGCGGCGGCGCGAGCAGGCCGCGATCCTGATAGGCGCGCACGTTGCGCACCGTCGTGTCCGACACGCGCGCGAGCTCGTCGACCGTGTATTCGTTCAACGTCGACGCGTCCGGAGCGGCGTCGGCGGGGGTGGTTGAGTTCGATTTCGGCATGCGACGATTTTAGCGCGACCGCGCGCTTCAGTGCGAGGCGTCGTCGTCGGAGGGCGGCTTGCGCGCGCCGTCTCCGAGCACGCGTTGCATCAGTGCGGTGTCGATCCATCGGCCGTGCTTGAAGCCCACGCCGCGCAGCGTGCCGACGGGCTCGAAGCCAAGCGCGCGATGCAGCGACGTCGAGCCGCCGCGTCCGCCGTCCGCGATGACCGCGATCATCTGCCGCCAGGGGCCGGCTTCGCAGCGCTCGATCAACGCGGCGAGCAGCACGCGGCCGATGCCGCGGCCGCGGCACGCGTCGTTCACGTAGATCGAATCCTCGATCGCATAGCGATACGCGCTGCGCGGCCGGTACGGCGTCGCGTACGCGTAGCCCGCGACCATGCCGTCGAGCTCCGCGACGAGATACGGCAGGCCGTGTCGCCGCACCGCTTCGCGCCGCGCGCGCAGATCGTCGACGGACGGCGGCGTCTCCTCGAACGACGCGACGCCCGTCAGCACGTGATGCGCGTAGATCGCCTGGATCGCTGCGAGGTCCTGCTCGGTGGCGTCGCGAACGATCGCGGCGGAAAGGGCGGGAGCGCCGGATGTCTTCATTGCAAAACGGGGCGGGAATGGCGGAATCGTTACTATGCTCGCATTCAAAAATGTCCGCAAAGCGAGCGCTTCGATCGCAGCGCGCCGGAATTGCGGACGATGCGTGCGATGTATGACGATGCGCGTCGCGATGATCGCGGCCGCCGAGAAACGCATTCGATCGGCGATCCTCGACGGTTGCGTCCGAAGCTGCCGGCGATCTTATAATCCGCAGCCGTTCCGAGGCGCGTAGCGTAGCGACGAAAGCGACGATAACGACGAAAGCGGACGCCGTCGCTCGATACGAATGCGTAATGAAAAAATGCTCGCGACGATTTGGGCGAGCCGAATAATCAAGACACGATGAACAAGCGAAATACGAGGCCCGCCGATTTCCAGAAGAAGACCGACGCGCGCCGCACGTCCGGCGCGCGAGAAGCGAAGCCCGTTTCGCGATCGGTTGAATCGAAACATGGCGTGCGGCACGCGCATGAAGATGTCGCAACCGCAGAGGTTGCGACGAATGTGGTGCCGGAGCTGCGGGCGCAACCCGCGCGATCGTTGGAGTCGCAACCGAGGCCCGCGATTGCAACCGCTGCGCCCACGAAAACCACGGCACCCGCGGCAACCGAGGCGGCTGCGCCGGCTTCCGCGCCGATCGACTCGACCGATTCCACTCGCTCGACCGGCATGCGTGGCTCGACGGAAGAGGCCGCTCCGGCCGCTCCGGCCGCATCGCCCGAGCTTTCGTCCACGCCCGGCCGACCGGCCGCACGGGCCGGCGTGCGGATGCCCCGCCTGTATCGCGCGATCACGTGGCTGCAAGGCACTTATCAGAAGCTCGACACGGGGCAAAGGCTCTACCTGAATTGCGCGCTCGCGGTGCTGCTGTACTTCGTGACGTTTCCGCTGCATCGCTGGTGGAACTTCGTCGGCTTGCTGATGCTCGCAATCGTCTTCTGGTTCGCGGGGATGGTCTACGACGCGCTGACGCTCTACAAGCGGATCTACGCGACGCACATCGGCAAGGGCCTGCTGCTGCTCGCGTTCACGGGCCTCACGAATCTGTCGGTCGCGCTCGCGAATCTGCGGATCAACGGCATCGCCGGCGTCGATCCGTCGAAGTTTCCTCATACGGAAATCTTCGTCGCGATTCTGTCGATCCCGTTCATCGGGCTGTTGATCCTGATGACGCTGTATGCGGCGTCCGTGCTGTTTCTGCCGGTCTACGGCTTCTTTTTCTTCGCGATGGACGCGAAGGCCAAGGCCTTCTTTTCCGCCGGCCTGATTAAACGGGACGAAAGCACGTATCCGGTGATCACCGGGATTCTCAGATTCGTCGGCTTTTTCGTCTTTGTCGGCGTCGTGATCTTTTTCGCGAAGCAGAAGCTCGTCGACTACGACCGCTTCATGACGCAGACCGCCGAGCAGTCGATCTATCAGCTCGAAATGTACGAGAAGGCGCCGTGCGACGTGCCGGCCGGCGCGCGGGTCGCGTTCCTCGACGACGACAACATCGTGTACGCGCTGCGCGTCGGCGCCGAGCTGAAATTCTTCCCGCAGCCGTGCAAGAAGGGCGCGAAGTGATCGATCGGGCCGACGCGCGCGCCGTCGGCTCGAATCACGCGCGCTTCCTGAACGGCACGTCCTCGACGAACCACGCGAGCGCGAACGCGATCGCGATCACCGCCGCCGCCCACAGATACACGGAATGCAGCGAGCTCGCGAACGCGTGCAGATACGCGCCGCGCACGGCGTCGGGCAACTGGCGGACCGCCGACGGCCCGAGCGACGGCGGCAGCTCCGTGTCGGGCGGCAGCGCGGCCGCGAGCCGCGCATGTAGCCCGTTCGAGAACAATGCGCCGAACGCGGCGACGCCGAGCGAGCCGCCGATCGAGCGAAACAGCGTCGCGCCGGACGTCGCGACGCCGAGGTGCCGGAACTCGACGGTGTTCTGCACCGCGAGCACGATGACGGGCATCACCATCCCGAGCCCGCCGCCGAGGAGCGCCATGTACAGATACATCGCGCGCAGCGGCGTGTCGAGCGACAGCGTCGCGAGAAGCAGCATCGCCGCGCCCGCGACGAAGGTGCCCGCGATCGGGAACAGGCGGTACTTGCCGAGCTTCGTGATGAGGCGCCCGCTCGCGATCGACGTCACGAGCATGCCGCCCATCAGCGGCAGCAGTTGCATGCCGGCTTCCGACGGCGTGGACCCTTTGACGACCTGCAGATAGAGCGGCAGGAACGTGACCGAGCCGAACAGCGAGAGGCCGACGACGAAGCCGATCAGGCTGCACAGCACGAAAGTTCGATGGCGGAACAGCTCGAGCGGCATGATCGGCTCGGCGGCGAGACGTTCCTCGTAGACGAAGCCCGCGGTCGCGACGATGCCGAACGCGAGCGTGAACCACAACTGCGGCGACGACCACGGCAGGATCGTGCCGCCCTGGCTCGTGAACAGCACGACGCAGGTGAGCGCGGTCGCGAGGAACGCGGCGCCCGCGTAATCGATCCGGTGCCGCACGTGCGCGGTGTGCGGCCTGAACGCCGCGCCGATCACCGCGAACGCGAGTGCGCCGAGCGGCAGGTTGATGTAGAAGATCCAGCGCCACGACAGGTGCTGGACGAGAAATCCGCCGAGCAACGGCCCGATCACCGTCGCGATGCCGTACACGCCGCCGAACATCCCCTGATAGCGGCCGCGTTCGTCGGGCGGAATCAGGTCGGCGATCGCGGCCATCGTGACGACCATCAGCCCGCCGCCGCCGAGCCCTTGCAGCGCGCGCAGCAGGATCAGCTGCGTCATGTCCTGCGCGAGTCCGCAAAGCGCCGAGCCGACGACGAACAGCACGATGGCCGCTTGCAGCACGATCTTGCGCCCGTACAGGTCGCCGAGCTTGCCGTAGAGCGGCAGCACGACGGTCGACGACAGCAGGTAAGCCGTGACGACCCACGACAGCTTCTCGAGGCCGCCGAGCTCGCCGACGATCGTCGGCAGCGCGGTCGACACGATCGTCTGATCGAGCGCCGACAGCAGCAGCACGAGCAGCAGCGCGGCGACCGTGAGCCGCACGGATGCGCGCTGGCCCCCGGCATCGGCGTGGTCGGGCGGCGCGGAGGAGTCGGTATGCATGGGGAGTCGCATTGTCGTTGGGAGCGAGTCGGAATGTAGAAATAATCGATTGACTAGTCAATATCTGCTTCGTCACAAAGATTTCCATCGGTTACGAGTCGTAACGGCTGCGTTCGGGCGGGGCGGCATGTCGCCGCACCCCGCGAGGCGTCTCAAGTTTTCGGAAGCCGGGCCGTAATACCGGCGACTGTCCCCCAAACCGGCGGCTACCATTTGCGACTCTCCCTGGTCATGAACGCTTTTTTCTCCCGTTTTTCGATTCGCACCCGGATCTTCTCGACGCTCGGGCTCGTCGCCGCGCTGCTCACGATCACGGGCGTGATCGGTTTCTTCAGCATGCAGAACTCGAACGCCGCGCTCGACGACGCTTATACGCGCCAGCTCGCGGCGAAGACGGCGCTCGCGTCGGCGAGCCTCAATCTCGCGATCACGCGCACGACGCTCGACCGCGTGATCCTGCATCCGGAGGCGCCCGACGCCGCGAACACGATCGCGAAGGCGGAGCAATACCTGGCCGCGTCGGACCGCGGCTGGGGCGATTATGACGCGCTGCCCCGCAACGACGACGAAAAGGCGCTCGCCGCGCAGGCGAACGCGGCGCGCCGCGCGCTCGTCGACGAGGCGATCAAGCCGATGATCGACGCGCTGAAGGCGGGCCGCCACGACGACGCCGATCGCCTGATGATGACGGCCGCGCCGCCGCTGTCGGTCGCGTGGACGAAGGCGACGACCGCGCTCGCCGACGCGCGCGCCGCGTACGGCAAGGCGGCGTACGACGACGCGGAGCAGATGTACGGCTGGCTGCGGCTGACGCTCGGCGGCCTGATCGTGTTCGGTCTCGCCGCGTGTCTCGGCTGCGCGATCGGCCTGCACTTCGCGATCACGCAGCCGCTCGTGCGGATTCTCGGGCACCTGCGCCGCCTGTCGGACGGCGATCTGACGAGCGAGCTGCACTGGACGTCGCACGACGAAATGGCCGAGCTCGTGAGCGGCTTGACGACGATGCAGCGCAGCCTGTCGGACACGGTGCGCAAGGTGACGGACGGCTCCGAATCGATCGCGACCGCGACGCGCCAGATCGCGGCCGGCAACACTGACCTGTCGCAGCGCACCGAGGAGCAGGCGGCCGCGCTGCAGCAGACGGCGGCGAGCATGGAGCAGCTGACCGTGACGGTGAAGCAGAACGCCGACAACGCGCGCGAGGCGCAGAACTGCGCGGACAGCGCGACCAACATCGCGACGAAGGGCGCGACCGTCGTCGGCGAAGTGGTCGGCACGATGGCCGAGATCGACCAGAGCTCGCAGAAGGTGGCCGACATCATCGGCACGATCGAAGGGATCGCGTTCCAGACCAACATCCTCGCGCTCAATGCGGCCGTCGAGGCGGCGCGCGCGGGCGAGCAGGGCCGCGGTTTCGCGGTCGTCGCGGGCGAAGTGCGCACGCTCGCGCAGCGCTCGGCGTCGGCGGCGAAGGAGATCAAGGCGCTGATCGGCGAATCGGTCGAGCGGGTCGCGACGGGCTCGCGTCTCGTCGGCTCGGCGGGCGACACGATGCAGGAGATCCAGCGCGCGATCGCGCGCGTGACGGGCATCATGACCGAGATCTCGGCCGCGTCGAACGAGCAGCGCGACGGCATCGAGCAGGTGAACCGCGCGGTGTCGCAGATGGATCAGGTGTCGCAGCAGAATGCGGCGCTCGTCGAGCAGGCGGCGGCGGCCGCCGCGTCGCTCGAAGAGCAGGCCGACGGGCTGCGCCGCACGGTCGGCGTGTTTCGCGTCGTCGTCTGACGTTTTAGTGTCGGCCCGCGTCGGCCCGCGTCGGCCGATCCGCGGGCCCATGCGGCCCGCATGGGCGGCCGATCCACGCGCGTTGCTCAGCCGAAGCGATTCGGCCGCGTCCGGCGCGAATGCGGCGTCGACGCCGTCAAGCGGACGGCGCGGACGGCGCGATCCGTTGCGCCGCGCGCTGCGCCGCGACGACGATCAGCTTCATCGTCGCGCGCGTCGCGCCGACGAACAGCTTGCGCGCCGCTCGCGCGTCGAACGCGTCGAAGTCGACTTCGGTCAGGATCACGCACGGCGCCGCCTGCCCCTTGAAGCGATAGATCGAATCGAGCAGCACGTCGCCTTCCCGATATTCCGGATTCCCGAACAGGTCGTACTTGCCGGTGAAGCTTTTCACGCGGTGCGGGCCGAGCTGGTCGAGCGCCGTGAACGCCGAGCCCTCCCGCCCCCTGAACGAGAGCACCGCGATGTCCTGCTTGCGAAAGCCTAGCGCGAGCGCCTGCGTGATCGCGCGCTTCGTCGCGTCGATGCACGCTTGCGCGGCCGATTCCGCGTCCGTCGCGTCGTACGCGGAGATCGCGATCTCCGATCCGCCGAACGGGCTGCCCGACGTGAGTTCGGCGGCGAGCGGCTCGACGCCGCCGACGACGTCGCGCACGTAATCGAGAATATCGCGCGGGCTGCGGTAGTTCGTCGTTTCCTTGAGCGTCACCCAGCCGGGCAGCGGCACGCTGTCGCGCATGTAGAGATTCTGCAGCGGGTCCTCGAGCCACCACCATGCGCCGCCCGGCGCGACGAGCCGCTCGAGCGCGTCCGCCCACGGCGGCTGGAAGTCCTGGCCTTCGTCGACGATCAGCGTATCGAACTGCCAGCGCTCGGCGATCGGCGTCTGCGCGAAGCGCGTCTCGAGTTGCCCGAATGCGTCGCGCGCGCCGAAATCGGGGACGTGGCCGCCGTCGCGCGCGACCCAGTCGCAGAGCTGGTGATAGTTCGCGATCTTCGCGCCCCCGGGTGCGATTCGTGCGACGTGATCCGCGAGCGGCCGGTTGAAGCACACGTACAGCACGCGCTTGCCCGCCGCGATCGCGTCGCGCATCGCCTGCACGGCGAGCTGCGTCTTGCCGGAGCCGGCGGTCGCGATCACGCGCAGCCGGAACGGCGCGAACTCGAGCCGGCGCGCCCAGGCCGCGAGGCCGCCCGACAGCCGCGTGACGAGCGTGTCCGCCTGGCCGACGAGCGCGCTCGTGTCCGGCGTCAGAGACAGCTCGTCGGCGAGGAAATGGTGGATTTTCGCCGCGCTCGGAAAGGGCGGCTCGTCGGCGGGCAGCGCGTCGACGATGCGCGCGGCGAGTTCGTGCTTGCGCGTCGCGTCGACGATTCGCGCGGGCGCGACGCCCGCGATCGCCGGATTCCTCACCGTGTAGTCCGGGCAATACAGCAGTTCCTCGACGCCGTACGCGCCCGCGCCGAGCGCGGCGGTGAGCCGCCGATGCAGGTTTTCGAGCGTGCGTGCGAGCTGGATCGACACGTTGCGTTCGGTCTGCAGATAGACCTTGACGAGCCCTTTCGGCGTCTCGCGCAGGAAGCCCGCCTTCTGCTCGATCACGAGCACGCGCCCGGCCGGGCTCACGATCACGAAGTCCGCTTCGCCGAATACCGAGAAATTCTGGTCGGCGCGCGTCCAGTGCACGCCGTGGTAGACGGTGTATGCGTCGGGCAGCGTCCGCTCCAGCGTCGCGAGCGTTTCGCGCTCGCGTTGCGCCGCGCCCGTGGCGGCGAGATTCTTCCAGTCTTCGGGAATGATGCGGGCCATGTCGGGTCCTGGCAGTGCGTGCGATGGGCAAGGATCGCCGGCTATTGTACGCAGGCGCGTGCGCAGCGGGCGCACGGCGGTTCGGTTCGCAGGATGCGCGGCGGGTCGGGCCCGCGACGGGCGGGCGAGCGCGGTCGACATGAATCGGCTTGCATGCGCGACGCGCGCATGTGCCGATGCGCGTTCGTCGGGCGCGCGTTCGCGGCGGCGCGCCCGGATGCCGGCGATGAAGTCGGCGCGCAGGCGTCACGCACACGCTCGCGGCGGGGCGCGCAGCGGCACACGCGGCGGATCGAATTCGATGCGGCGACGGCCGCATGTCGACGGACGAATAATCGTGTCGATCGAAGCGGGTATGTCATGTGCGCGACATATCGTCGATGTGGGCGTTTCGACGCGCGGGCGCTGCCGGCGCGGCGCGGGGCGCGCGCGCCGATCGACGCGACCAGCCGCAAGCGGGACGGGAATCGAACGACGTGGAACGGCGACGCAAGCCGTGCGGGCGCGAATGCGAAGTGACGTGCGATGAGTTGGCGACGAACGTCGCGATTTCACGGAAAGGGGCGCAATCTCAAAATTCGTCGCGGCGACGGCCGCCGCGGCATGCCCGACATCCGCGGGCCGGCGCGCATGCCGCGCGCTTTCGTCGTCACGCGCGCGACAGACGCTTCGCGAGATCGGCGCTCAGGATCGCCATGCGGGCGGGTTTCTCGTAGCAGACGACGTCGTAGACGCGGATCACTTCGCTGATTTCGGTCTCGCTCGCGCGGCCCGTCAGCAGATCGCCCGTCAGCACGAAGATCGGCGCGCCCGGATTGTCGGACGCGCGCACGGCCTGGATCGCGTCGGCGGCGCTGCGGCCGTCGAACATCCACTCGGTGACGACGGCGTCGAACGCCTGGCCCTGCAGCGCGTCGACGAACGTGCCGACACTGCCGAAGCGGGCCGTCACGAAGCCTTGCTCGTCGAGATAGCGGCAGACTTCGTCGGCGCTCACGCTGTCGGCGTCGATCACGGCGACGAGCAGCCTGTCGCTTTCCGCGCGGCGCGGATAGATTTCGATCTTGTGAACGTCGTACGCGTTCTGGTAGAGCACGCCCGTGTGGCGCAGCACGCGCCAGCGGCCTTGCTGCTCGTACGCGACGAACTCGGGGCGCGCGCCGGAGTCGAGCAGGCCGCCGATCCATGCAGTGCACGGAATCTCGGCGATGCCCGCATACAGCACCGCGTCGCGCGCGCATGCGCCGACCATGCCGGGGTCGAGCGCCTGCGCGCCGAACAGCTGCGCGGCGGGCTCGCCGTAGGCTTCGGCGACTTTCTTGATTTGCGCGAGCGTCCAGGGACTGCTGCCGCGCAGTTTGCGATGCCCTTGCGAGAAACTCAGGTCGAGAATGCGACAGAGCTCGGTCGTCTGCTGACGCTTGCCGATGCCGTGTCGGGTCATCAGCTCGCGCACGCGCTCGGCGACCGCAAGGGAATCCGTGGTGATTGCTTCGTTGGCCATACTGCGGGAACGGATCGGTTCGAATAATTCAGAACGGAGCGCCGGATGGCGCACGGTACGGCATCGTTCGATGCCGTTGGATGAGGCGAGCCGACCGGCCACGCGTAGAAAGATAACTTTACCGCAAAACAAAGTTCGTCCTGCGCACTAGTGTGCGTTTTTCTGTGAAAGGTGTTTCCTCAAGTTACTGTGACGGGTTTTCGCCGATGGCGCTTTCGTCAGAACTACCGACATGACCACGACCTATCCGCTTTACAACACGCTCGCTCGCGCCGACGAGCCGTTTCCGTCGCAAGCCGACGTCGCGATCGCGGGCGCCGGCATCATGGGCTGCGCGGCCGCCTATTATCTCGGTTTGCGCGGGATAAAGGCGGTCGTGTTCGACAAATCCCGCATTGCGGGACAGCAGTCGACGCGCGCGTGGGGCTTCGTGCGCCAGCAGGGCCGCGAAGCCGCCGAAGTGCCGCTGATGATGGCCGGCATGCGCCTATGGGAAGGCCTCGAGCGCGAACTCGACGCCGATCTCGAATGGCGGCAGGGCGGCTGTCTCTATATCGCCGGCAACGACGACGATTGGGCGTCGTTCCAGCAATGGACGGACATCGCGCGCACGCACGGGCTCGACACGCGCACGCTCGCGCGCGCCGAGATCGACGCGCGCGTAAGCGGCCTCGCCGCGCCCGCGCTCGGCGGCCTCTACACGGCGAGCGACGGCCAGGCGGAGCCGCGCCGCGTCGCCGCCGCGTTCGCCGCGCGGGCGGCCGAAGCCGGCGCGCGCTTCTTCGAAGGCTGCGGCGTGACCGCGATCGATACGTCGAGCGGCGCGGTGACGGGCGTCGTCACCGAGCGCGGCGTCGTGAAGGCACGGCGCGTGATCTGCGCAGCGGGCGCGACGAGCTTTCGCCTGCTGGACGGCGTCGGCATCCGGCTGCCGCAGCAGGCGGTGCGCGGCACCTGCATGCGTACGAACGCGCTGCCCGCCGTGTCCGCGTCGACGATCTGGGGGCACGGCCTCGGCATCCGGCAGCGCGCGAACGGCGCGATCAATCTCGCGGACGACATGCAGGTCGACGTCGACGTCACGCTCGGCCATCTGCGCGGGCTGAGCCTGTTCCTGCCCGAGCTGTGGGCGCAGCGCGAGAAATTCCGCTTCCATCTGAACGGCGCGGCGTGGCGCGATCTGACGACGCGCGTCGCGGGCCGCGCATCGGCGATCGAGCCGCGCGATCCGAATCCGCAGCCGAATCCGGCTCATGCGCCGCGCGCGCTCGCGAAGCTGAAGGCGATCTTTCCGGCGCTGCGCGACGCGCAGATCGTCGAGGCGTGGGCCGGCCTGATCGACGTGCTGCCCGACGGCATTCCGGTGATCGACGCGCCGCGCACGCCGGACGGGCTCGCGGTCGCGACCGGGTTCTGCGGGCACGGCTTCGCGATGGGGCCGATCGTCGGCCGCCTGCTCGCCGAGTGGGTCGACACCGGCGCGACGTCGCTCGATCTGTCCGCGTTTCGCGCGGCGCGCTTCGTCGACGGCACGATGCGGCGGCCGACGAGCATGCTGTAGCGTCGGCGAGAGGAGCGCGCGCGACGGCCATCATGATAACGGCGGCGTCGCCGTCGGCGCGGCGCACGTCAAAGATCGTCAAACCTTGGGCGTTCGCACGCGGCGCACGCCGCGCGACGACGGTTTGCGCCGCGCGCGGCGGCGTTTCGCGGCGTAAAATCGCGACGCCCCGTTCTGGAGAAGATACTTGCCGTCGCCATCCGATCATCGCAAGTCGCTGCGCTTTCGGCTGCGCCGCGCGCGCGCGCCGTGGACGGCGCCGCGTGCGCGCACGCTGTTCACGCGGCCCGCCGCGTCGCCGCTGCGCACGCTGACGTTTCGCCTCGCGCTCGTCGTCGGCCTGTGCACGCTCGCGTTCCTCGTGCTGTATCTCGATCGCGACGGCCTGCGCGACTCGACGAAGAGCGTGCCGATGAGCATCGCGGATCTCGTCTATTTCACGATGGTCACGGTCGCGACGGTCGGCTACGGCGACATCGTGCCCGTCACCGCGCGCGCGCGGCTCATCGACGCGTTCTTCATCGTGCCGATCCGCATCGGCATCTGGTTCATTTTTCTCGGCACGGCTTATCAATTCGTGATTCAACGGGTCATCGAGGAGTTCCGCATGAAGCGCCTGCAAAAAAATCTGCGCGATCACATCGTGATTTGCGGCTACGGGCTGAGCGGCTCGATCGCCGTGCGCGAGCTGCTCGAAAGCGGTGTCGATCCGGCGACGCTGATCGTCATCGATTCGCAGGAGCAGGCGCTCGAGGCGGCTGCCGCGCTCGGCGTGACGGGGCTTTGCGGCGACCCCGCGCACGAGGACCTGCTGCAGCAGGCGCAGGTGCGCAGCGCGAAGGCGGTCATCATCTCGGTCACCGACGATCCGACCGCGATCCTGCTCACGCTGTCCGTGCGCAGCATCGCGCCGGATACGAAGATCGTCGTGCGGATTCAGGAGAACCTGTATCAGCGGCAATTGCGGCAGGCGGGCGCCGACGTGATCGTGTCGTCGACGAAGATCGGTGCGCTGTTGCTCGCCGATGCGGTCGCGAGCCGCTACATCGTGCCGTTCGTCAACGACATGCTGTCGACACGGGGCCGCGCGACGCTCGTCGAGCGGCCGGCGGCCGCGCACGAGATCGGCTGCATGTCGAACGAGGTGACGGGCGCGCTCGTCGTCGGGCTCGACCGCGCGGGCAAGATCCTGTCGTTCTACGAAGATTCGCCGTGCCGGATCGAGGCGGGCGATACGCTCGTCGTGATCCAGTCGACGCGCGCGATGGAGCGCGCGGGCATCGCCCCGACGGACTGAGCCCGGCGCTGCGGCACGCCGCGCCGCGCGCCCGGCGAACCGCCGATCAGCTCGCCGGCGCGGCCGCGAGCGGGCCGGGCGCCGGGCCCGGCCGCACCGCGATCGATTCGCGCACGAGCGCGGCGAGCTTGTCCGCGTCGTGCTCGGGAATCCAGTGCGTCGCGTGCGGCAGCACCTCGAGCCGATATGGCCCGCTCACGAAATCGCGCGCGAGCTCGGCGCCGCGCCGCGACAGCGCCGCATCCCGCGCGCCCCAGATATGCATGACGGGCACGGGCACCTTGCGGGTCAGGTAGCCGGGCGGCGTCAGCGCCATCGCGCGATACCAGTTGAGCGACGTCGTCAGCGCGCCCGTATCGACGATGTCGGCATAGACGGCGTCCACTTCGTCGCGCGTCATCCCGGTGCTCGCCAGCATTTTTCCGAACAGCCCGCGACAGCGCGTGACGAACAGTTCCGGCAGCTTCGGCAACTGGAACAGGCCCATGTAGTACGAGCGGAACAACTGGTCGCTGCTGAGCATCGAGCGCATGAACGCGCCCGAGTGCGGCACCGACACGGTCGTGAGCGTGCGCACGGCGGCCGGATGCCGGCCCGCCAGCGCCCACGCGACGGCCGCGCCCCAGTCGTGCCCGACGACGTGAACCGGGCCGCCGCCGAGCCGCTCGATCAGCGCGACCACGTCGCCGACGAGATGCTGCATCCGGTATGCGCCGACCCGGCGCGGGCGGGCGCCCGGCGAATAGCCGCGCTGGTTCGGCGCGACGGTGCGGTAGCCGTCGGCGTTGAGCGCGGCGGCGACGCGCGCCCAGCATTTCGCCGTCTGCGGCCAGCCGTGCAGCAGCACGATGATCTCGCCGTCGATCGGGCCCGTATCGACGACGTCGAAAGTCAATTCGTCGTGACTGAACGAAGTCACGCGGCGTGCATCATCCAAGGTCGGATCTCCTGAATTTTGACTTCGGTATCTTGTCTTCCACACGCGAGCGGCGCTCGCGACGCGCTCGAAGCGTCGGCCGTCGGCCGTCGGCCGTCAGCCGCCAGCCGGCGTGCTCGCGTGCGGCTGCCGTCATCGTGCGCCCGGCGGTCGGCGCAGGTGTGCGTCGCCGACGCACGAGTTGCAGAAAGTCTAGACGGCGATTGCCGGTTTGCCTATTCGATATTCGTGATGTGATTCATTGACGATCCGGAATTCGCTTGCGGGGGGCGCGTGGCGGCGTGCGCAACGCACGCGAGCGACGACGTCGCCGCAATTGGGGAAAGACCTCGAGCGCGAAGGGCGGGCGACGGGATTGAAGCCGTGTAGCATCTGAGCCGAACCGGATTCCACTACGATCATCCCATTCAGGACAGGAGAGCGGCATGAGCGAAGCAGACCGCGAGCGGGGCAAGGCGCGCCGCACGCAGGTGATGGGCGACGCGTTCGTCGAGCGCGCGATGAGCGATCTGGACGGCTTTTCGCGGCCGTTGCAGGAATGGCTGAACGAGCACGCGTGGGGCAGCACGTGGCAGCGCGGCGGCATCGACCTGAAGACGCGCAGCCTTTGCACGTGCGCGATGCTCGCGGCGCTCGGCCGCGGGCACGAGCTCAAGGGGCATATTCGCGGTGCGTTGAACAATGGCGCGAGCCTCGTCGAGATTCGCGAGGTGCTGCTGCACAGCGCGCTGTACGCGGGCGCGCCGGCGGCCGTCGAGGCGTTTCGCAACGCGCGCGAGGTGATCGACGCGCTCGGGCTCGACGTGCCCGACGATGGCGTGTGATGGCGTCGGGCGGTGTGTTGGCCGCGTGCGAGCCGGGTCCGAGGCCGGGCGGTGCGGCGAGGCGGCGCCGGCCGGGCGCGATCGCTGCGGTCGAGGCCGAACGCGCGCCGATCGACGTTCGTCGTCAATGCTGATGTTTCGGGGTTGGGCGTTCGGCGATTTGTCGATTCGGAGATGCGTGATTCCGGGTTTGGAGTTTGGAGCTCGGAGATTCAGGGGCTAGGGGGGCGAGGCGCCGAGGCGAATCGCCGAATCATTGAACCGACGCCGACGCATCGACGAAGCCGGGAACGCCGACGTCGACGACACGAAACGCGAAGTCGGATAGCAGCACCGAAACGCACATGGGAACTCGAAGTGCGCGAAGCCCCGAAGCCCCGAAGCCCCGAAGCCCCGAAGCCCCGAAGCCCCGAAGCCCCGAAGAACCGAAGAACCGAAGAACCGAAGAACCGAAGAACCGAAGAACCGAAGAACCGAAGAACCGAAGAACCGAAGAACCGAAGAACCGAAGAA
>NZ_JPWT01000004.1:0-8761 GCF_000773065.1 Burkholderia sp. ABCPW 111
CTTCGAGCTTCGAGCTTCGAGCTTCGAGCTTCGAGCTTCGAGCTTCGAGCTTCGAGCTTCGAGCTTCGAGCTTCGAGCTTCGAGCTTCGAGCTTCGAGCATCGGAGCTTCCGGGCATCGGAAAGCAGGAACGTCAAAACGCCGAAGCACCCGATCATCGAAACAGCGCCACGACTAACCACCCGAACGCCCGGTCATCGCCCCGTCCAAGCGCCGAAGCGTCAGAACGCGTCGCCCGGCACCCGCACGAAGCCTTCCATCAGCACGCGCGCGCTGCGGCTCATGATCGCCTTCGTGACGACCCACTCGCCGCCCGCCTGCTTCGCCTCCGCGCCGACGCGCAACGTGCCCGACGGATGCCCGAAGCGCACGGCCTCACGCTCGCCGCCGCCCGCCGCGAGATTCACGAGCGTACCCGGAATCGCGGCCGCGGTGCCGATGGCCACGGCCGCCGTGCCCATCATCGCGTGATGCAGCTTGCCCATCGACAGCGCGCGCACGAGCAGATCGACGTCGGCGGCCGCGACGCGCTTGCCGCTCGACGCGACGTAGTCGGCCGGCTTCGCGACGAACGCAACCTTCGGCGTGTGCTGGCGCGTCGCGATTTCGTCGAGCGATGCGATGAGGCCCATGCGCAGCGCGCCGTGCGCGCGGATCGTCTCGAACATCGCGAGCGCCTTCGCATCGCCGTTGATCGCGTCCTGAAGCTCGGCGCCGGTGTAGCCGATCGTCGCCGCGTCGACGAAGATCGTCGGAATGCCCGCGTTGATCATCGTCGCCTTCAGCGTGCCGACGCCGGGCACCTCCAGATCGTCGACGAGATTCCCGGTCGGGAACATCGCGCCGCCCGCGCCCTCCTCGTCGGCCGCCGGGTCCATGAATTCGAGCTGCACTTCGGCGGCCGGGAACGTGACGCCGTCGAGCTCGAAGTCGCCCGTCTCCTGCACCGCGCCGCGCGTGACCGGCACGTGCGCGACGATCGTCTTGCCGATGTTCGCCTGCCAGATCCGCACGATCGCGACGCCGTTCTCCGGCACGCGCGCCGGATCGATCAGCCCGCCCGCGATCGCGAACGGGCCGACCGCCGCCGACAGGTTGCCGCAGTTGCCGCTCCAGTCGACGAACGGCTTGTCGATCGACACCTGGCCGAACAGGTAGTCGACGTCGTGATCGGGACGCGCGCTCTTCGCGACGATCACCGTCTTGCTGGTGCTCGACGTCGCGCCGCCCATCCCGTCGATCTGCTTGCCGTACGGGTCGGGGCTGCCGATCACGCGCATCAGCAGCGCATCGCGCGCGGCGCCGGGCTTTTGCGCGGCCTCGGGCAGATCCTGCAGGCGGAAGAACACGCCCTTGCTGGTGCCGCCGCGCAGGTACGTCGCGGGAATCCTGATTTGAGGGAGGTGATCCATGGTTCGTGATGTCCTGTGTCGATCGATCGGAGCGAGTGCTTCGGCACCGACTCCGATCTCATGCAATGCAGGTGAGCCGGGGCCGCCCGCGCGCGGCGAACGGCCCCGCAAGGCGGCACGTCGCCGCATCGCCCGGCAACGCGCGTCACCGCACCGTTACGCCGCCTTCGACGATTCGAGGAAGTCCTGCGCGAAGCGCTGCAACACGCCGCCCGCGTCGTAGATCGACACTTCCTCGGCCGTATCGAGCCGGCACGTGACGGGCACCTCGACGCGCTCGCCGCTCCCGCGATGGATCACGAGCGTGAGATCCGCGCGCGGCGTGCGCCCGCCGATCACGTCGAACGTCTCGGTGCCGTCGATGCGAAGCGTCGTGCGGTTCGTGCCCGGCTTGAACTCGAGCGGCAGCACGCCCATGCCGATCAGGTTCGTGCGGTGGATGCGCTCGAAGCCTTCCGCGACGATCGCCTCGACGCCCGCGAGCCGCACGCCCTTGGCCGCCCAGTCGCGCGACGAGCCCTGGCCGTAGTCGGCGCCGGCGACGACGATCAGCGGCTGCTTGCGATTCATGTAAGTCTCGATCGCTTCCCACATCCGCATGACCTTGCCTTCCGGCTCGACGCGCGCGAGCGAGCCTTTCTTCACCGCGCCGTCGACCACCGCCATCTCGTTGATCAGCGTCGGGTTCGCGAAGGTCGCGCGCTGCGCGGTCAGGTGGTCGCCCCGGTGCGTCGCGTACGAGTTGAAGTCTTCTTCCGGCAGACCCATCTTCGCGAGGTATTCGCCGGCCGCGCTGTCCAGCAGGATCGCGTTCGACGGCGACAGGTGGTCGGTCGTGATGTTGTCGCCGAGCACGGCGAGCGCTCGCATGCCCTGCAGCGTGCGCTCGCCCGCGAGCGCGCCTTCCCAGTACGGCGGGCGGCGGATGTACGTGCTCCGCGGCCGCCAGTCGTACAGCGGCGCCGCGCGCTCGCCGGCGTCGGCCGCGCGCGCGAACATCGGCTCGTAGACGCGGCGGAACTGCTCGGGCTTCACGCTCGACGCGACGATCGCGTCGATCTCCTCGTCGGTCGGCCAGATGTCCTTCAGCGTGACGGGCTTGCCGTCCTGGTCGTGGCCGAGCGCGTCCTTCTCGATGTCGAAGCGGATCGTGCCGGCGATCGCATACGCGACGACGAGCGGCGGCGACGCGAGGAACGCCTGCTTCGCATACGGATGGATGCGGCCGTCGAAGTTGCGGTTGCCGGACAGCACGGCCGTCGCGTACAGGTCGCGCTCGACGATCTCCTGCTGGATCTTCGGATCGAGCGCGCCGGACATCCCGTTGCAGGTCGTGCACGCGAACGCGACGATGCCGAAGCCGAGCTTCTCGAGTTCCGGCAGCAGGTTCGCTTCTTCCAGATACAGCTCGACCGCCTTCGAGCCGGGCGCGAGCGAGCTCTTCACCCACGGCTTGCGCGTAAGGCCGCGCGCGTTCGCGTTGCGCGCGAGCAGGGCCGCGGCGATCACGTTGCGCGGGTTGCTCGTGTTCGTGCAGCTCGTGATCGCGGCGATGATCACCGCGCCGTCGGGCATCTCGCCCGCCTTCTCCTCCCACTGGCCGGCGATCCCGCGCGCGGCGAGGTCCGACGTCGGCAGCCGCTTGTGCGGGTTCGACGGGCCGGCCATGTTGCGCACGACGCTCGACAGATCGAACGTCAGCGTGCGCTCGTATTGCGCGTTGGCGAGCGTATCGGCCCACAGGCCCGCCGCCTTCGCGTAGGTTTCGACGAGCTTCACCTGCTCGTCGCTGCGGCCCGTCAGGCGCAGATAATCGATCGTCTGCCCGTCGATGAAGAACATCGCGGCCGTCGCGCCGTATTCGGGCGCCATGTTCGAGATCGTCGCGCGATCGCCGAGCGTGAGGCTCTTCGCGCCCTCGCCGCGGAATTCCAGATACGCGCCGACCACCTTTTCCTTGCGCAGGAATTCGGTGAGCGCGAGCACGACGTCGGTCGCGGTGATGCCGGGCTGGCGCTTGCCCGTCAGCTCGACGCCGACGATGTCCGGCAGGCGCATCCACGACGCGCGGCCGAGCATCACGTTCTCCGCCTCGAGGCCACCCACGCCGATCGCGATCACGCCGAGCGCGTCGACGTGCGGCGTGTGGCTGTCGGTGCCGACGCAGGTGTCCGGGTACGCGACGCCGTCGTGCGCCTGGATCACGGGCGACATCTTCTCCAGGTTGATCTGGTGCATGATGCCGTTGCCGGGCGGAATCACGTCGACGTTCTCGAACGCCTTCTTCGTCCACTCGATGAAGTGGAAGCGATCCTCGTTGCGGCGATCCTCGATCGCGCGGTTCTTCGCGAACGCGTCCGGATCGAAGCCGCCGCACTCGACGGCGAGCGAGTGATCGACGATCAGCTGCACCGGCACGACCGGATTCACCTTCGCCGGATCGCCGCCGCGTTCCGCGATCGCGTCGCGCAGGCCCGCGAGATCGACGAGCGCGGTCTGGCCGAGGATGTCGTGGCACACGACGCGCGCCGGAAACCACGGGAAATCGCGCTCGCGCTTGCGCTCGACGAGCTGTTTCAGGGAATCGGCGAGGATCGCCGGGTCGCAGCGGCGCACGAGGTTCTCGGCGAGCACGCGCGACGTGTACGGCAGGGCGTCGTACGCGCCCGGGCTGATCGCGTCGACGGCGGCGCGCGCGTCGAAATAATCGAGCGACGTGCCGGGCAGGGGTTTGCGGTTGGCAGTGTTCATTGCGTGGGGACAGACTGGGTAACGATCGTCGCGAAACGGCCGGGCGTCGCGCCCGGCCGCCGGATGCCGCCGATCAGCGCTTCTCGATCGGCACGAACTTCAGGTCTTCCGGCCCGGTGTAGTTCGCGCTCGGGCGGATGATCTTGTTGTCGACTCGCTGCTCGATGATGTGCGCGCTCCAGCCGGACGTGCGAGCGATCACGAAGAGCGGCGTGAACATCGCGGTCGGCACGCCCATCATGTGGTACGACACCGCGCTGAACCAGTCGAGGTTCGGGAACATCTTCTTGATCTCCCACATCACCGATTCGAGCCGCTCGGCGATGTTGAAGAGCTTCAGGTCGCCCGCTTCCTTCGACAGCTTGCGCGCGACTTCCTTGATCACCTTGTTGCGCGGATCGGAGATCGTGTAGACGGGGTGGCCGAAGCCGATCACGACTTCCTTGTTCTCGACGCGGCGGCGGATGTCGGCTTCCGCTTCGTCAGGCGTGCGGTAGCGGTTCTGGATCTCGTACGCGACCTCGTTCGCGCCGCCGTGCTTCGGCCCGCGCAGCGCGCCGATCGCGCCCGTGATCGACGAATAGATGTCCGAGCCCGTGCCGGCGATCACGCGGCCCGTGAACGTCGACGCGTTGAACTCGTGCTCCGCGTACAGGATCAGCGACGTGTGCATCGCGTCGACCCACGATTTCGACGGCGTCTTGCCGTGCAGCAGGTGCAGGAAGTGTCCGCCGATCGAATCGTCGTCGGTTTCCGTTTCGATCCGGCGGCCGTTGTGCGAATAGTGATACCAGTACAGCAGCATCGAGCCGAGCGACGCCATCAGCCGGTCCGCGATGTCGCGCGCGCCCGGCAGGTTGTGATCGTCCTTCTCGGGCAGCACGGTGCCGAGCACCGACACGCCCGTGCGCATCACGTCCATCGGATGCGCGGACGCCGGCACCCATTCGAGCGCCGCCTTCACGTTCGCGGGCAGCCCGCGCATCGCGCGCAGCTTCGCCTTGTACGCGGCCAGCTCGGTGACGTTCGGCAGCGTCTCGTGCACGAGCAGGTGCGCGATCTCCTCGAATTCGCTCGAGCCGGCGATGTCGAGAATGTCGTAGCCGCGGTAATGCAGATCGTTGCCGGTCTTGCCGACCGTGCACAGCGCCGTGTTGCCCGCCGCGACGCCCGACAGCGCAACCGACTTCTTCGGCTTGAAACCGCCCGCGGCGCTCGTCGCCGCCGCTTCCTTCGTCTCGCTCATCCTTATACTCTCCTGGGTTCGAATCCGTGATTCCCTGCTTCGGTGCTCGCGCGCATCCGCGCTTCAGTTCCGGCCTTGGCTGAAGAGCTGGTCCAGCTTCTCTTCGTATGCGTAGTAGCCGAGATACTCGTACAGCTCCGCGCGCGTCTGCATCGTCGGCACCGCGGCCTTTTGCGTGCCGTCGCGGCGCACCGTCTCGTAGAAGTTCAGCGCGGCCTTGTTCATCGCGCGATACGCGCCGCAGCAGTACAGCGCGATGTCGACGTTCGCGCTCTTCAGCTCGTCGAGCGTGAAGAGCGGCGTCGAGCCGAACTCGGTCAGGTTCGCGAGAATCGGCACCTTCACCGCTTCCTTGAAGCGGCGGTAATCGTCGAGCGTCTTCATCGCCTCGGGGAAGATCATGTCCGCGCCCGCCTCGACGTACGCGATCGCGCGCTCGATCGCCGAGTCGATGCCCTCGGCCGCCGCGGCGTCGGTGCGCGCCATGATCACGAAGGTCTCGTCGGTGCGCGCGTCGACGGCCGCCTTGATCCGGTCGACCATCTCGCCCGTCGGCACGCATTCCTTGCCCGGACGGTGGCCGCAGCGCTTCTGGCCGACCTGATCCTCGAGGTGCACCGCGCCGACGCCCGCCTTGATGAACGAGCGGATCGTGCGCGCGATGTTGAACGCGCCGCCCCAGCCGGTATCGATGTCGACGAGAAGCGGCAGGTTCGTCGCGTTGGTGATCCGGTTCGCGTCGACGAGCACGTCGTCCATCGTGCTGATGCCGAGATCGGGAATGCCGAGCGAGTTCGCGGCGACGCCGCCGCCCGACAGATACACCGCCTTGAAGCCGACCGCCTCGGCCATCTTCGCGGCGTACGCGGTGATCGCGCCGACCACCTGCAGCGGCTGCTCGGCCGCGACCGCCGCGCGGAACTTCGCGCCGGCGCTGATCAGTTGTGGGTTGCCCATCGACTCCTCCTGAAAGATGCTCGTCAAGAGCAAGGTCCGGGCCAGGCCGATCGCCGGCCGCTAAGCTGCTGATTCTGCGCGCAATCCGCGCTCGCCGCTCATGTCGGACAATTTCAATTTCGAAATTGAAATTCCATATTTGAAATCAGCGCGCGATAATGCGAATCGTCATCCATCCGGCCGAGCGCCGCGCGCGCCCGGCCTTTCGGTCTCGATCATGAGCACCCTACCCGAAACCGGCGTGCGCCCGCGCGTCTGGGCGGTCGGCATCAGCCGGCTGCGCGCCCTCTTTCGCGACATCGCCGACGAATACGAAGAGCGCGCCGACCTGCGGATCGTCGCGCGCGGCTACGAGGAAGCGATCACCGCGCTCGCGACGGCGGGCGGCGAGCGGCCCGACGCGATCGTCGCGGCCGGCTCGAACGGCACCTACCTGAAGGCGCGCGTGCGCGTGCCCGTCGTGCTCGTCAATCCGACCGGCTTCGACGTGATGCACGCGCTCGCCCGCGCGCGGCGCGACGCGAGCCGGATCGCGCTCGTCAGCTACGGCGAAACGCCGCCCGAGGTGCGCAGCTTCGTGGCCGCGTACGGGCTCGACGTCGTGTTCGCGTCGTACCAAAGCGCGCAGGAAGCGGAAACGCGCGTGCTCGAAATGCGCGAGCGCGGCATCGAGACCGTCGTCGGGCCGGGGCTCGTCACCGATCTCGCCGCGAACGTCGGGATGGGCGCGGTGTTCGTGTACTCGCACGCGTCGGTACGCGCGGCCGTCAACACCGCGCTCGAGGTCGCGCACGCGACGCACGCCGAGGCGCTGCGCCGCGAGCGCCTCGACAACCTGCTGCAGCATCTGCGCGACGGCGTCGTCGCGCTCGACGGCGACGGGCGCGTCGAGGCGATCAACGAGCGGCTCGCGCTCGCGCTCGGCGTCGAGCCGTCGGCCGCCGTCGGCCGCGCGCTGCACGAGCTGACGCCCGAGCTGCGCACGCTGCGCGCGGCCGACGGCGACACGCTCGCGACCTTGCGCGGCGTGCGCTACGTCGTGCATCGCGGGCCGCTCGCCGCGAGCGGCGGCGCGCCCGGCAGCGTGCTGACGTTCCAGGAATCGCGCGCGGTCGAGCGGCTCGACCGCACGCTGCGCTCGCATCAGCACGCGCAGCAGTTCACCGCGCGCTACCGGCTCGACGACGTCGTCGGTGCGTCGCCCGCGATCGCGCACGCGCGCGATCTCGCGCGGCGCTACGCGAAATCGGACGCGACCGTGCTGATCCTCGGCGAAAGCGGCACCGGCAAGGAGATGATCGCACAGAGCCTGCATGCGCTGTCCGCGCGCCGCAAGTATCCGTTCGTCGCCGTGAACTGCGGCGCGTTTCCGGAAGCGCTGCTCGAGAGCGAGCTGTTCGGCTACGAGGAAGGCGCGTTCACGGGCGCGCGGCGCGGCGGCAAGGCGGGGCTCTTCGAGGCCGCGCATCGCGGCACGCTGTTTCTCGACGAAATCGGCGAGATGCCGCCGTCGCTGCAAAGCCGGCTGCTGCGCGTGCTGCAGGAGCGCGAGGTCGTGCGCGTCGGCTCGACCGAGCCGATCCCGATCGACATACGCGTCGTCGCGGCGACGCACCGGCCGCTCTTCGCGGCCGTCGAGGCGGGCGCGTTCCGCGCGGATCTCTATTACCGGCTCAACATCCTGAACATCGGGCTGCCGCCGCTGCGCGAACGCGCGGCCGACATTCCCGCGCTCGCCGCGACGCTGCTCGCGCAGGCCGCGCAACGCGAGCCGCGGCTCGCGGACAGGCTGCGCGACGCGCACGACGCGGCGCGCGCGCTCGCGGCGGCGAACGCGGCGTTGAGCCGCTATCGATGGCCCGGCAACGTGCGCGAGCTGCAAAACGTGATCGAGCGGATCGCGGTGGAGCTCGCCGATGCCGACGAGCGCGGCGACGCGGCGGCGAGCGTGGACACGCTGCGCGCGATCGCGCCCGAGGTGCTCGCGAGCGACGCGTTCGCGGCGGGCGGCCAAGGCGAGCGCGGCGGCAACGCGGATGCAGGCGATGGTGGCGACGATGACGCCGCGCAAGGCCTGACGCTCGTGCAACGCCGCCGGCGCGCGGAAGCCGACGAAATCCGCGCCGCGCTCGACGCATGCGGCGGCGATCGCGATCGCGCGTGCGCGATGCTCGGCATCAGCAAGACGACGCTGTGGCGCAAGCTCGCCGCCGACGAAGGGAAAGCGCGGCAGCGGTAAGCGCGGCGGCGGCGTGTGACGCGCAACCGGGAACTTGCGGCGAAGCGCTTTCGCTTCGGTTCTTGCGGTTTGCGGTTTGCGGTTTGCGGTTTGCGGTTTGCGGTTTGCGGTTTGCGGTTTGCGGTTTGCGGTTTGCGGTTTGCGGTTTGCGGTTTGC
>NZ_JPWT01000005.1:0-8753 GCF_000773065.1 Burkholderia sp. ABCPW 111
GCGAGCGCCTCGTCACCGGCCGCCGTCGTTCTCCCGAATCACCGCCTCCGCCGCCGCGTCGGCCTCGCCCGCATACCCGTCGTGCACCTGCGTGCGCAAGCCCGGCAGCGGCGCCTCGCCGTCGAGCAGATGCCCGCCCCGCTCCTTCGTGCGGACCGTCGCTTTCATCGACAGCCCCACCCGCAGCGGATGCGCCGCCAGCTCCGACGGCTCCAGCGAGATCACCACCGGCACCCGCTGCACCACCTTGATCCAGTTCCCCGCCGCGTTCTGCGGCGGCAGCATCGAGAACGCGCTCCCCGTCCCCGCCGAGAACCCCTCCACCCGGCCCCGATACGTCACCCGCGCGCCGTACAGGTCCGACTCGAGCTGCACCGGCTGCCCCACCCGCATGTGCCGGATCTGCCCTTCCTTGAAGTTCGCCTCCACCCACACCTGCCGCAGTTGCACCACCGACATCAGCGGCACCCCCGGCCCCACCTGCTGCCCGATCTGCACCGACCGCTGCCCGACCGTCCCGTCCACCGGCGACACGATCGTCGTGCGCTTCAGGTTCCGGTACGCGAGCTTGAACTGCGCGCCCGCCTGCTGCACCGCCGGGTTCTGCCCGGCCGGCCGCTCGCTGCCCAGCGCGCGCGCCGCGTCCAGCTGCGCCTGCGCGCCCGCCAGCGCCGCCTGCGCGTTCGCCAGCGACGACTTCGCCCGCGCCAGATCCTCCGGCGCCACCACCTCCACCGACGCCCCCACCCGCGCCCGGTACGCCTGCTGCGCGAGCTTCAGGTCCGCCTCCCGCGCCTTCACCGTCTCTTCGTACATCCCCATCGACAGCCGCGTGTTCGCCACCTGCCGCACCGCCTGCGCGAGCTGCGCCCGCGCCTGCGCGTACGCCGCCGACGCGTCCGCGTCGTCGAGCTTCACCAGCACCTGCCCCGCCTTCACCCGCTGCGTGTCCGTCACCAGGATGTCGGTCACCGTCCCCTGAATCTGCGCGGCGATCTGCACGACGTTGCCCGCCACGTACGCGTCGTCGGTCTCCTCGCTAAAGCGGCCGACGAGGAACCAGTAGAGCGCCGCCGCGAGCGCGACGATCGCCAGCAGTCCGAAGAACAGCGTGAAGCGGCGGCGGCGCGTCGCGCGGCGCGCGGCGAGCGACGCGGCCGCGTCGGGATGCGCGTGCTCGGACGCCGGCGTCGCGTGCGCGCCGTCCGCGGTCGTCGTATCGTTCGGCGCCTTGGCGCGCCGGGTGTGAGTGGCGGTGTCGTTCAAGGTCTTCGCGTGCGTGATGTCGGTGGCGCTATCGTGCGTTGGCCGGGCATGCCCGGGCGGCGTCGCGGATCGCTCCGGAGGGCTTCGATGTTCGGTTGCAGTGTCGGTTGAATCTCTCGTAGTCACAATGGAGGTGGCGCTCGTGGTGATGTCTTCCTACTTGATGGTGCTCGATGCGTTGATGCCCGATGCGTTCGTGCTCGATGCGTTCGTGCCTGATGCATGCGCGCTCGACGCTCCCGAATAGCATTGCATCGCCCGCCGAAGCATGCATCGCGTCGACCGCCATTCGATCGCCGCCGCGCGTTCGCCCGTCGCTTCGACCGTCCGCCGAATCCCTCGACCGCACCGGTCAGTCGCGCTGCGGCTCGTTCGCCTCGGCCGGCCGCGACGCCGCCGCGAACGGCTTGCCCGCCTGCGCGAGCGGCCCGCCGCTCGCCTGCCGCGCGTCGAACCCGCCGCCCAGCGCCCCGATCAGCCCCACCCGCAACGTCCGACGCCGCGCTTGCAGCTCGATCGCGTGCGAGCGCTCGTCCAGCAGCGTCAGCTTCGCCAGGTTCACGTCCTTCTGCATCCCCATCCCGCGACGGTGCCGGTCCTCCGCCAGCGCCACCATCCGCTGCGCCGAGCGCACCGCCTGCTGCTGCTCCTTGAGCAGCGCATCGACCGTCGACAGCGACGTCAGCTGCCGCGCCACCTCGCCCAGCGCCCCATCCACCGTCTGGTTGTACAGCGCGAGCGCCACGTCCGCGTTCGCCACGTCGCCGCCCAGCTTCGCCTTCAGCCGGCCGCGATCGAAGATCGGCAGCGACAGCGCCGGCCCGATCGAGCCGCCCAGCGCATCGTGCTTGAACAGCGACGCCGGCGCCAGCGCGAACAGCCCGCCCAGCGCCGCCAGGTTCACGTCCGGGTAGAACGACGCGCGCGTGCCGTCGATCGACGCATACGCCGCCTCCACCCGCAGCCGCGCCGCGACGATGTCCGGCCGCCGACCCAGGAGCCCCGCCGGCAGCCGCGCCGGCAGCGGCGCGTCCGCGAGCGGCGCGAGCTTCGGCCGCGCGAGCGACAGCCCCCGCTCCGGCCCGCGCCCCGTCAGCACCCCCAGCTGCAGCTTCTGCAGCTGGATCTGCTCGTCGAGCAGCGCGATCTGCTCGAGCAGCTTGCTGCGCTTGAGCGCCGCATCGTCCGCGTCGTAGCCGTTGTCGATCCCGCGCGCCGCGCGCTCGCGCAGCACCGTCTCGACCTGCTCGCTCGAGCGGCGCTTGAGCAGCAGCAGCTCGCGCAGCGCGTACGCGCGGTCCAGCTCGCCGTACAGCGTCACGATCGCCACCGACAGCGTGAGCCGCGCCTGCTCCGCCTCGACCCGCGCCGCGTCGCGCATCGACATCAGCCCGCGCGTCGCCGCCGCGTTCTTGCCCCACAGATCCAGCTGGTAGTTCAGCCCGACGAACAGCGACGACGACGACACCACCGACTCGCCCACGAGCGGCACCGACACCGGCAAGCCGTTCAACGTCGTATTGATGGTGCCGCCCGAGCGCGGCACGTGCGCCTTGCTGAGCGACGCGCCCGCCGTCGCGGTGAGCCCCGTGAGCGATTCGAACTGCTGCAACTGCGACTGCGCGACGCCGATTCGCGCCTGCGCGGCCTGCAGCGTCGGGTTCTGCTGCAGCGCTTCGGCGACCAGCGCGTCGAGCTGCGGATCGCCGAGCTGCCGCACCCAGTCCGGGCTCGGCCATGCGCCGTGCGTGGCGCCGCCCGTCGTCTGCGCGAGCGCGTCGTCGCCGGGCTCGCGCGGCGCGAGCGTCGGCTTGAACCCCGACGGCACGCAGCCGGCCAGCGTCCATGCAAGCGCCGCCGCCGCGAACCAGCGCGCCGCGCGTCCTCCTGTCGTTCTCGTTGCCGCCTGATTCATCCGCGTCGTCATTCCTTCATGCGCACTGAGTTGCGTGTCGTGACGTGATGTTGAAATGCGTCGGATTCGACCAATCGTCCGCTTGCAATCCCGTTTGTATCGACAACCTGTTCGATGTCATCTCGCGACGATCTCGCCATCGCGCTCCAGGGAGTCCGGCGTCGCGTCGCGGCGAGATTCGTTCGGGTGACTGAACGATTCAGGCTGACCGGCTCCTCGATGCGGCTCGCGAGCCGCCGTGCCCGAGCGCGCCTCGTCGAACGATCCGAGCTGCCCGAACACGCCGTCGAGCACGCCCAGCGCGATCCCCCGCAGCTTCGCCCCCTTCTCCCGCTCGCACAGCACCACCTGGATCACCTGCCACACCGTCAGCAGATTCGGCACCAGCGCCACCGGAAACCGCAGCCCGTACTGCAGCCCCAGCTGCATCGCGTTGCGCGCGCCGTAATACCGCCGCTGCCACGAGTGATGCATCGCGGTCAGCTCGAACGGCCCCACCTTGTGCCGCCGCCGCGCCCCGATCCGGTGCGTCAGCACCAGCGACGGCACCACGTACAGCGGCACGTTGTGCGCAAGCGCGCGCAGGCAGTACTCGGTGTCGACGTGGTCGATGAACAGCGCCTCGTCGAACCTTCCGAGCCGCGCGTACGCCGCCCGCGAGATCACGCTGCCCGACGAGATCAGGAACGCGCAGCGCTGCGGCGCCGTCTCCCCTTCCACCCGCACCCGGCGCACCGTCACGCCGCTCGTCATCAGCTCCGGCAGGAAGCGCGCTTCGTTCGCGTCGTAGATCCGCGGCCCCGCGACGAACGCGCCCGCGCCTGCCCCCTCGCCCAGCCGCGCGCACGCGTCGCGCATCTGCGCGAAGTACCCCGCCGGCACCGTCGAATCCTGGTCGAACAGCGCCACCGCGTCGACGCCCTGCGCGAACAGCGCCGACAGCCCCGCGTTGTACGCGCCCGCCACCCCGCCGCGGTTGCCCTGGTGCCGCCATACGATATTCCCCCGCGACGACAGCGCCCCCACCCGCTCGCGCGCCGCCGCGTGCTCGTGCGGCGTGTTGTCGACGACCACGAGCGCGTCGCTGTCGCGCGCGAGCGCCTCCAGGCCCGACAACTGCTCGTCCGTCGGGTAATACAGAATCACCAGCGCGCCCAAGCTCGTCATCGCTCTTCCCTCGGTGGTTCGGGTGCTCGCCGCGCACCCTATCGCTGCGCCAAGTCGTCAGGACTTCGACGCATCGCCCTTCGCCCTCACACCCGGAGCATGGCGCCTCAATGCCCCATCGTCGCCGCCGCGCCCCGCTTCGGCCGCGTCAGCCACATCAGCCCCGCCAGCAACACGCACGTCCCGCTCGCCATGTAGAACATGTCGTTCGTCGCCATCATGTACGCCTGCTGCCGCACCACCTGGTGCAGCGAGCTCAGCTCCCGCGTCCCGTGCAGACCCATCGCGTGCAGCGCGTCCACGTACCGCTGCGTGTTCTCCGACGCTCGCGTCACCGACTGCGACACCACCGCGTAGTGATACGTCGCCCGGTTGTCCCACCACGTCACGCTCAGCGCCGTGCCGAACGCCGCCGACAGCGTCCTCAAGAAGTTCGACAGGCTCGACGCCGCCGCCAGCTTGTCGTCCGACACCCGCGACAGCGTCGCCGCCGTCAGCGGAATGAAGAAGCACGGCAGCCCCATCCCCTGGATCAGCCGCGGCGTCACCACCTGCGCGAACGTCATCGTCAGCGTGAAGTGCGTGCTCCACCACATCACCCCCGCGAACACCAGGAATCCGAACGTCACCAGCACCCGCGCGTCCACCCGGCTCGCGTACAGCCCCACCAGGATCGAGAACACCAGCGCCAGCACCCCCATCGACGCCGTCGCCAGCCCCGCCTGGTACGCCGTGTAGCCCATCACCGACTGCAGCCACAGCGGAAACACCACCCCCACCACCGAGAAGCTCATCATCCCCAGCGAGATGATCACCACGCAGAACGTGAAGGTCCGCTCCCGGAACAGGCTCAGCTCCACCACCGGATGCGCCTCCCCCAGCTCCCAGATCAGCAGCGACACGAGCGACACCCCCGCCACGATCGCGAGCGTCGTGATCAGCGACGAATCGAACCAGCCCCGGTCGTGGCCCAGATCCAGCACCGCCTGCAGCGCCCCCACCCCGATCACCAGCAGCACGATCCCCGTCACGTCGATCGGGCTCGCCTCGCCCCGCTGCTCCTGCGGGTGCAGCATCAGCGTGCACACCGCGAACGAGAACAGCCCGATCGGCAGGTTGATCAGGAAGATCCACGGCCACGAGAAGTTGTCGATCAGCCAGCCGCCCACCACCGGCCCCAAGATCGGCGCGAGCAGCACCGTCATCCCCCACAGCGCCAGCGCCAGCGTGCGCCTGGCCGGCGGGAACGCGCGCAGCAGAATCGTCTGCGACAGCGGCACCATCGGCCCCGAGAACAGCCCCTGCAGCGCCCGGCACGCCACCAGCACCTCCAGGTCCCGCGCGAGCCCGCACAGCAGCGACGTCAGCGTGAACAGGATCACCGACGCGACGAACAGCCTCAGCTCCCCCACCCGCCGCGCGAGCCACCCCGTCAGCGGCACCGCGATCGCCGCGGCCACCGAGTACGAGCTGATCACCCACGTCCCCTGGCTGTTCGACACCCCGAGGCTGCCCGAGATCGCCGGCACCGCGACGTTCGCCACCGTCGAATCCAGCACCTCGATGAACGTCGCGAGCGACAGCGCGAACGTCAGCAGCGCGAGCCTCGCGCCGCGCAGCGCCGGTGCGGCCGGCGCCGGCGGCGCGCTCGCGGCCCGATCCGCCGGCAACGCTTGCGCGCTCATGCCGGCTGCGCCTGCCGCGCCGCCACCCCCGGCGCGAAGCGCTCGATGAAGCGCGCCGCCTCGTCGCAGCCGTTCGGCTGCGCCGCCATCCGCGCCCGCACCTCACCGCAGCGCGCCGCCATCGCCTCGTCGCCCAGCACCCGCAGCAGCGAGCGCGCAAGCGGCTCGCCCCGCACCGGCGCGTCCAGCCGCACCCCGCAGCCGCTCGCCGCCACCCGCTGCGCGTTGTCGAACTGGTCGTGCGCGAACGGCGTCACCACCTGCGGCACCCCCGCCGCGTACGCCAGCGACGCCGTCCCGATCCCGCCGTGATGCACCAGCGCCCGGCAGCGCGGCAGCAGCGCCGCCAGCGGCACGTAGCGCCGCTTGAGCAGCGTCACGCCGTTGCGTGGCGCATCATCGTGCGCCCTCGTTCCCGTTGGCCCCGTCGTCCCGTCCGATGCCGCCGGCGCGTCCGGCGCGAGCAGGATGCCCCGCACGCCCGTCGCTTGCAGCACCTGCGTCACCGCCCGCTCGTAGGTCCGCCCGTCCACCAGCGTCGAGCCCGCCGTGAACACCACCGGCGCGTCGCCCGACGCGACGAACGCGTCCAGCTCCGGGTCCGCCTCGTGCGGCCCCGCGTCGTTGAACAGCGGAAACCCGCTTTGCAGGTGATTCGCCGGCCAATCCCGCTGCGCCGGCGCGAACCACGACGGAAACAGGCACAGCACCCCGTCCGTCGAATGCAGCCACCGCCCCAGAATCCGCCTCGCCGGCGCGAGATCCAGCGCCTGCCGCACCGCGTTCAGCTCCGGCCCGCACACCCGGTCCAGCACCTGCCGCTCGATCAGCGTCATCAGCCCCGCCTTCACCGCCAGCGGCAGCCCCGCCGGGATCGTCAGCCGCTTGTGCGTCGGCGGCGCGTGCGCCGACAGCAGCGTCGACGGCGACACCTGCACCGACACGTAGCGCGTCCCGTAGCGCTCCTGCATCAGCCGCGCCGAGAACGCCCACAGCGTGCCCACCAGCACCGTGTCCGCGTCGCTCAGCGCGCGCAGCGCGTCGAAGTGCGGCCGCACCACCGGCGCGATCACCCGCCACAGCGTCTTGAACGACGTGCGCGGGTCCCACAGCGCCGGGTCCGCCATCGCCTGCGCGTACTCCCGCGCCGTGCCCACCGGCACGAACGCGAAGCCGCTCGCGCGCACCGCCGCCTCGAACGGCGGATGCGTGCAGAACACCACCTCGTGGCCGCGCGCCGACAGCGCCCGGCCCACCCCGAGCAGCGGGTGCACGTCCCCCGCCGACCCGATCGCCGTCACGATTACTTTCGACATCGCTTCGTCACTCGATTGCGCGCGGCAGCCGTCGGCGCGACCGCGAAACGTTCGAACCGGATCGTCCGTCGCCGGCCGGGGTTCGGCCGCCTGCCGTCGGGATCTTCCGTTGAACGAACCGTTCCGTGACACGAACGCGCCTTGCCGTCGCCGCGTCACGCGGCGCGCGCCACGCCTGCCTGCCTGATTTGAACGAGCCGCGACACCGGCCGCGCGCGAACGCCCGCCTGCCTCGGCCCACGCACGCCGTTACGACAGCGCCGGCATCTGCCCCAGCGGCGCGAGCGCCTCGCCCTGCGCCTCGTCCCGCGCCGCGCTCGCCCGCTCCTCGCCGAAGAACCCCAGGATCGCCGTGCGAACCTGCTCCTGCTGCTGACGCCCCTCGAGGTCCAGGAAGTGTCCCGCCTGCCGGATCGTCGCGAACTCCGCCCGGCGCACGTACGCCGCCAGCCGACGCACGTCCGACGACGTCGTGTACTCGTCCAGCTCCCCGTTGATGAACTTCACGTCGCAGCCGATGTTGCGGAATTCCGGCAGGTACTGCTCCGGCTGCATCGACAGAATCTGGTCGACGTGGAACGCCACCTGGTCCTGCTCCTTGCGCGGCAGCTTCGTCAGGTAGCGGTAGTTGTACAGCTTCATGATCCGCGGCAGGTAGCGGCCCACCGTGTCGTTCAGCAACTGCGCCGCCTTCAGGTTCTCGCCCGCCGCGATGTGATCGCGCGCGCGCGTCACGTAGTCCGTCATCGCGTCGTTCAGGAACGGCGAGAACGACGCGACCACCGCCCGCCGCACGCTCGCGCAGCCCCGCGACAGCGCGAACAGCGACGCCACCCCGCCCCACGACACCGACAGCAGGTAGCTCGGCTCGAACCGCTCGGCCAGGTGCAGCAGAATCTCGACCTCGTCGTCCTTCGTCAGAATGTACTCGCCCGGATTGTGCTGGCGCGACTGACCCGCGTACGGCAAATCGAAGCACACCGCGTTCAGGCGCTCGCCCAGGTAGCGAATCGTCTGGCCGAACGACGCCGTCGTCGCCAGCGCGCCGTTCACGAGGATGGCCGTCTCGAAGGCCGGATCGAACACGTGACGCTCGACGTGGACCTTCAGTCCGCTCGGCAGCGCAACGACCTGTTTCTCGATAGGCATGGCGTTTCTCCCGCATCTGCTCGGCAAATGAGCTGATCCCGCGCCCTTCTCGGACGCCTCCACGTAGCCGCCCGCCCTCCCGCGCGATCTGCCCGCCCTGCCTCGCGCGCGCCGTGACGACTACCCACTCGCCGGAGCCGCGCATCGCCATGCCGCATTCGCAACAGGCAATACGCCTCCCCGGGCCTGTCGCGGTTCCCCCGCTCCCTTTAGCCCGTGGTCTCCAGCGCCTCTATCTCGCATGACGCCTCTTGA
>NZ_JPWT01000006.1:0-7965 GCF_000773065.1 Burkholderia sp. ABCPW 111
GACCACCGACAGCACCGTCGCGTCGCTCTCCACGTCGACGTCGACCGGCTTGAGCTCGGCCACCAGCTCGATCGCCTCGCTGTCGACCTCCACGTCGACGGGTATCGGTTCGCTGTCCACCGGTCTCTCGACCACCGACAGCACCGTCGCGTCGCTCTCCACGTCGACCTCGACCGGCTTGAGCTCGGCGAATAGCTCAATCGCCTCGCTGTCGACCTCCACGTCGACCGGTATCGGCTCGTTGTCCACCGGCCTCTCGACCACCGATAGCACCGTCACGTCGCTGTCCACGTCGACGTCGACGGGCCTGAGCTCCGCGAATAGCTCGATCGCCTCGCTGTCGACCTCCACCTCGACCGGCATCGGTTCGCTGTCGACTGGTCTCTCGACCACCGACAGCACCGTCGCGTCGCTCTCCACGTCGACGTCGACGGGCTTGAGCTCGGCCACCAGCTCCACCGCCTCGCTGTCGACTTCCACGTCGTCCGGCATCAGTACCGCACAGAGCGGCATCGATTCGCTGTCCACCGGCTTGTCGACCACGAACAGCAACGTCGCGTCGCTGTCGACCGGCCTGAGCAGCACCACCAGCTCGCTCGCGTCGCTGTCGACCTCGACGTCGTCGGGCCTCAGCTCGGCGCAAAGCGGCATCGGTTCGCTGTCGACGGGCCTCAGCAGCACGAACAGCACGGTCGCCTCGCTGTCGACGTCGACCTCGACCGGCATCGGTTCACTGTCCACCGGCCTCTCGTCGACCAACAGCAGCCTCACGTCGCTCTCCACGTCGACCTCCACGGGCCTGAGCTCGGCCACCAGCTCGATCGCCTCGCTGTCGACCTCCGCCTCGACCGGCATCGGTTCGCTGTCCACCGGCCTCTCGTCGACCAACAGCAGCCTCACGTCGCTGTCCACGTCGGCCTCGACCGGCATCGGCTCGCTGTCGACGAGCATCAGCTCGATCACGTCGAACACGACCAACCTCGGCAACAGCACCGCGGCCGCGCTCGGCGGCGGCGCGACGTACGATCCGGCAACGGGCACGATCTCCGCGCCGTCGTACACGACGTACAACGCCAACGGCACGACCACGACGAACAGCAGCGTCGGCGCAGCGATCGACAGCATCAACGCGAACGGCATCAAGTACTTCCACGCGAACTCGACCGATCCGGACAGCGTCGCGACGGGCGCGAACAGCGTCGCCATCGGACCGAACGCCGTCGCGAACATCGACAACTCGGTCGCGATCGGCAACGGCGCGACGACGTCGGCGGCCGTGCCCGTCGCGTCCGCGACCGTCGGCGGCCTCACGTTCGGCGGCTTCGCCGGAAGCGCACCGGTCGGCGTGTTTAGCGTGGGGGCGCCGGGCGCCGAGCGTCAGGTCACGAACGTCGCCGCCGGCCGCATCTCCGCGACCAGCACCGACGCCGTCAACGGCAGCCAGCTCTATGCGACCAACAGCAACGTCGCGTCGCTGTCGACCGGCCTGAACGCGACGAACAGCAATCTCGCGTCGCTCTCCACGTCGACCTCGACCGCGATCGGCTCGCTGTCCACGGGCTTGTCGTCGACCAACAGCAACCTCGCGTCGCTCTCCACGTCGGCCTCGACCGGCATCAGCTCGCTGTCCACGGGCCTGTCGTCGACCAACAGCAACCTCGCGTCGCTCTCCACGTCGGCCTCGACCGGCATCGGCTCGCTGTCCACGGGCCTGTCGTCGACCAACAGCAACGTCGCGTCGCTGTCGACGAGCGTGACCAACATCAACACGCAGCTCACGTCGCTGTCGACGTCGATCACGGACAACGTGATCCGGTCGCTGCCCGCGAGCACGGGCATCGCCGCCGACATGAGCTCGCCGAAGGCGACGACGCCGTCCGTCACGGCCGGCTCGAACTCGGTCGCGATCGGCGCGGGCTCGACCGACGGCGGCCGCTCGAACGTCGTGTCGGTCGGCAGCGACACGCAGCAGCGTCAGGTCACGAACGTCGCCGCCGGCACGGAGGGCACCGACGCGGTCAACGTCAATCAGCTCAATGCGGTGTCGACGACGCTGACGCAATCGCTGTCCACGCAGCAGACGCAGATCAACAATCTGGGCGCGCAACTGAACCAGACGCAACAGCAACTGCAGCAGACCGACTCGATGGCCCGCCAGGGCATCGCGGCGGTCGCGGCGATGGCGTCGATTCCGCACATGGATCGCGACTCGAACTTCGCGATGGGGATCGGCACCGCGTCGTTCCTCGGCCAGAAGGCGATGGCGGTCGGCATGCAGGCGCGGATCACCGAGAACCTGAAGGCGTCGGTGAACGGCGGCTTCAGCGGCAATCAGAAGGTGATCGGCGCGGGCATGCTCTATCAGTGGAAGTAACGACGGGCCGGCGCGGCAACGGGCAACGGACGGCGCCCGGCATCGCGGCCGGCGCACGCCGCCCCGGCCGCGGCCCGGCATCGGGCGCGCCCGGCCGGAACGACGAACGCGCCCGGTCGCGCTTCGTTTGCGCATCAGCCAGGAGAAACACGATGATGAAGCACATCGCATGGATGGGATTGACGCTCGCCGCGCTCGCGGGATGCAGCGCGTCGAGCGGGCCGACCTACTCGGTGACGCAGGCGAGCCTGCCCGGCCATCCGCTCGCCTACCGCGTCGCATGCGGCGGCGCGTTCGGGAAATTCGAAACGTGCACGAAGGTCGCCGCGCGCGTATGCGGCGAGCGCGCCGTGCAAACGCTCGAGCGCGACGCCGACTTCCACGGCGACGACCGGCGCGGCAAGCCGTCGAGCCTCACGTTCGACTGCGCGTCGACGCCGAACGTCATGCCGCCGGCGGATCAATAAGCCGGCGCGATCCGCGCGGCGCGACGCCGCGCACGACCGCACCCCGGTCAACGACCTCGCCGCGCGCGCCGATCGATGCGCGAACGCATCCTTGCATCGCCCGTCGGGCGATGCGCGCCTCGCGGCCGGCTTTCGCCCGGCCCGGCGGCGCCTTCGAGCCGCCCCAAAATCGGATATCGTTCGGACCTTGAGCCGCCCGGCGGCCCTCGACCATCGCCGTAATCGGCGGCGAATCGAGCCGCGCCGGCCTTTCGAGCGAACGTCATGCCCGCCGACCCGAACCGTTTCGCCGACATCCAAGCGCAATTGCAGCGCGGCGAACTGATCGCCGCCGCCGACGCGATCGGCGCGTGGCACGCGGCCGCCCCAGCCTGCGCCGATGCGATCGCATGCCGCGCGCACTGGCTGCGCCTGCTCGGCCGCTTCGACGAAGCGGCCATCGCGCTGGAACCGGCGCTCGCCGCGACGCCGCCTTGCGTGGCCGCGTGGCTCGAACGCGCGCGCCTCGCTCGGCTCGCCGGGCAGCCCGAGCGCGCGCAGCTCGCGTTCGACGCCGCGCATCGCGCCGATCCGGCCGCGACGAGCGGGCTGCCCGAATGGATCGCGCTGCTGCACGAGCTTCGCCGACACGCGCTCGCCCGCACGGTCGCGCAGGCGCTGTGCGAGCGCGCGCCCGCCGACGCGCGGTCGTGGTTCCTGCTCGGCCTCACGCATCACTACGCGGGCGAATACGCGGCTGCGGCCGACGCGTACGGCCGCGCGGACGCGCTCGATCCCGCGCCCCCGATGCTGCGCAACAATCTCGCCGCCCTCCGTTATCAGACCGGCAAGCATCGGGATGCGCTCGCGCAGGCCGAAGCCGCGATCCGCGCGGACCCGGACAGTCAGATGGCATGGTGCAACTGCTCGAACGCGTGGCTCGCGCTGCATGAGCCGGCCCGCGCGCTGATCGCGGCCGAGCGTGCGTGCGCGCTCGGCCCGGGCTACTCAATTGCGCAACTCGCGCGCGCGAATGCGCTGAAGGAATGGCAGCGCTGGCCGGACGCGCTCGCCGCGGCGACGCAGGCGCACCGAGGCGCGCCCGACGATCCGGTCATGCAATGGTCGCTCGCGATGCTGCAATTGCTGCACGGCGACTACGCGAACGGCTGGCTCAATCACGAGGCGCGCTGGCGCGGCGCGCGCGAGCTCGGCGATCGTCCGCGCCCGTCTGCCGAGCTGCAATGGCAGGGCGAGCCGCTTGCGGGCAAGACATTGATGCTATGGGGCGAGCAGGGATTCGGCGACGCGCTGCAGTTCGCGCGCTTCGCGCCGGTCGTCGCCGAGCGGGCCGCACGCGCGGGCGGCCGCGTCGTCTTCGCATGCTTCGCCGGCCTCGAGACGCTCCTCGCGCGCAGCTTCGCCGGCGCGCCGATGCGCATCGCGCCGCACGACGCGCGCCGGCTGCCGGCGTTCGACCGCCATCTGCCCGTCGGCAGCGCGCCGCTCGTGCTCGGCGTGCGGCCCGACACGATTCCGTCGGCGCACGGCTACCTGTTCGCGGATCGGGCGCGCGCCGCGCGATGGGCGGCGCGGCTGCCCGCCGACGGCCGGCTGCGCGTCGGGCTCGTCTGGAGCGGCAACCGGACGCACCAGCGCAACCCGCTGCGCGCGCTCGATCCGAGCGCTTGCGCGCGCGCATGGCGCGACGTCGCCGGCGTCGCGTTCCACAGCCTTCAGGTCGACGGCGCGCGCGACGTCGAAACGATGCGCGCGGCGGGGCTCGACGTAATCGATCACACGGCCGGGTTGCCGACCTTCGACGATACGGCCGCCTATCTGGCGAATCTGGATCTCGTCGTGACCGTCTGCACGTCGGTTGCGCACCTCGCGGGCGCGCTCGGGCGGCCGACCTGGCTGCTGCTCGACGTGAATCCGCACTGGGTCTGGTCGATCGATCGCGACGACAGCCCGTGGTATCGCTCGATCCGGCTATATCGGCAAACCCGGTATCGCGATTGGACGGCGGCGCTCGACCGGGTGCGCGACGATCTGGCCGCGCTGGCGGCCGCGGACGGACAGCCGCGCTCGTGCCGCGCGTCGCGGCGAAAGCGCAATGCATCGCGCGGGACGAATGCGTAGCGCGGCCGGCACGCGCGGTCAGTCGGTCAGTCGGTCAGTCGGTCAGTCGGTCAGTCGGTCGGCGCGGTCGGCGCGGTCGGACAGTCGGACAGTCGGGCGGGCGGTCGGACAGTCGGGCGGTCGGGCGGCAAGCGCATCGATGCTCGCGCAGCCCTCGCGCCGCTTGCCGTGACGCACGCGGTGGCGCGCGCACGCGTTCCGACGAAACCGCGATCCGCGCCCGGTCGCCGTAGAACGATGCCGTGCGCCCGCCTTTCGCCGGGCGCCCCGTTGTCCGGAAAGCCGTCGCATGCGTCCGGCGGTCGCGCGGCGGGCACCGTCGCGCGCTTCGTCGCCATCGCGCCGCGCGTGCCGGCACTATCGGGAAATACCAGACGCGCAGCAAGATCGCCGCGCGCGGCAGTCGCGATGCCGGCGCACGGCGGCAAAACGCAATTCGGGATTTCCCGTTAAAAATCGGACAAATGCCTCGCGCGCCCAAACCAAATAGAATCTCAACTCTAAATCCAGCATCGAATATTAAAATTCATTACCGCCAGCCACCCGCAAACGAAAACCAATATTTATAAATCAGAAAGCAAATTGAAATGAAATGACGATTGCCGCCCGGCGATTTCATTTAAATAATTTACAACCCGGACAAAATCCGCAGCCGCCTCTCACTTCCCTCCCTAAGCCCCGCGCATCAAGGCCAGAGCCATTCACCCCGGAATCGTCATACGTTTATTCAACGAATCCCGGCGAATCGAATCGAACTGGCCGATCAAATTAAAAAGACGGATTGACGATTATTAACAATAAATTCAATTCCTTTTTACAGTTCTTGTCAGTCCGCTAACCAACACATAAATAGAATCGCGGCTGCAAACAACAGTTCGATGATCGAAGCGTGTTTAAAAGCGGCCGAAAAACTCCGGCGCCCAGTCGACCGACCGAGATCTTCAGACGGAACAAAGTGCGGTCACTTTCTTAGTCGGTTCGATTGCAAAAAGGGCGGAGATGAACAAGATCTACAAAACCATCTGGTGCGAGACCACGCGGAGCTGGGTTGCGGTATCGGAGCACACGAACGGGCGTCGCGGCGGCGCGACCGCCGTCGCGACCGCCTCCGCCCGCCCGATCTGGACGCGGCTGCGCGGCATCTCCGTCGCGGCGCTGGCGGCATTCGGCCTGAGCCTCGTCGCATCGCCCGCCGCATTCGCGCAATCGAACTCGGTGATGTGCGCGAACTACAACAACGGCGTTCTTCCGACGTATACCGGCTACGGCGCGAGCGCCTCGCTGACGTCGCCCTGCACGACCGGCATCGGGTCGTGGGCGGGCGGCGTCACGCCCGGCTCGACGACCGACTGGATCGGCCTGTCGGCCGACGACACGCAAGTCGTCCTGAACGGCAGCACCGGCAACATCTACTTCCGCACGGGCGGCACGAACGGCAACACGCTGACGATGAGCAACGTCGCAGGCGCGGGCCCGACGGGCGGCGTGCTGCTGTCGGGCGTCGCGGCGGGCGCCGTCACGGCGACGAGCTCGCAGGCGATCAACGGCAGCCAGCTCTATTCGCTGTCGACGTCGGCCTCGACGGGCATCAGCTCGCTGTCGAGCAGCATGTCGACGTTCAACAGCTCGATCTCGTCGCTGTCGACGGGGCTGTCGTCGACGAACAGCAGCGTCGCTTCGTTGTCAACTTCGACGTCGACGGGCTTGTCGTCGGCCAATAGCTCGATCACTTCGCTTTCGAGCGGGCTGAGCACCACCAACAGCAACGTCGCCTCGCTGTCGTCCGGGCTGTCGTCTACAAATAGCAGCCTGACTTCGTTGTCGACTTCGACGTCGAGCGGGCTTTCGTCGGCCAACAGCTCGATCGCGTCGCTGTCCACGTCGACTTCGACCGGCATCGGCTCGCTGTCCACCGGCCTCAGCACGACCAATAGCAGCCTGACTTCGCTGTCGACTTCCGCGTCGACGGGATTGTCGTCGGCCAACAGCTCGATCACTTCGCTTTCGACGTCCGCCTCGACTGGGCTGAGCTCGGCCAACAGCTCGATCGCGTCGCTTTCGACTTCGACGTCGACCGGCATCGGCTCGCTGTCGACGGGACTCTCGACGACCAATAGCAACGTTGCCTCGCTGTCCAGCGGCCTGAGCAGCACTAATAGCTCGCTGACCTCGCTGTCGACTTCCGCTTCGTCGGGCATCAGCACCGCGCAAAGCGGCGTCAACTCGCTTTCCACCGGGCTGTCGACCACCAACAGCAACGTCGCTTCGCTTTCGACGTCGGCTTCGACCGGCCTCAGCTCCGCGAATAGCTCGATCGCTTCGCTCTCGACCTCCACGTCGACCGGCATCGGCTCGTTGTCGACCGGCCTGAGCACGACGAATAGCTCGCTGACCTCGCTGTCCACTTCCGCTTCGTCGGGCATCAGCTCGGCGAACAGCTCCGTCGCTTCGCTCTCGACCTCTGCGTCGACCGGCCTGTCGACCACCAACAGCAACGTCGCATCGCTTTCGACGTCGGCTTCGACCGGCCTCAGCTCGGCCAACAGCTCGATCGCTTCACTGTCGACTTCCACGTCGACCGGCATCGGCTCGTTGTCGACGGGCCTCAGCACGACCAACAGCAACGTCGCGTCGCTGTCCAGCGGCCTGAGCACCACCAATAGCTCGCTGACCTCGCTGTCCACCTCCGCTTCGTCGGGTATCAGCTCGGCGAACAGCTCCGTCGCTTCGCTCTCGACCTCGACCTCGACCAGCGTCGATTCGTTGTCGACCGGTCTGAGCACCACCAACAGCACTGTCGCTTCGCTTTCGACTTCGACGTCGACCGGCATCGGTTCGTTGTCGACGGGACTCTCGACGACCAATAGCAACGTTGCCTCGCTGTCCACCGGCCTCAGCACCACCAACAGCTCGCTGACCTCGCTGTCGACTTCCGCTTCGTCGGGCATCAGCTCGGCGAATAGCTCCGTCGCTTCGCTCTCGACCTCTGCGTCGACCGGCTTG
>NZ_JPWT01000007.1:0-7933 GCF_000773065.1 Burkholderia sp. ABCPW 111
GGTTCTCGGTTCTCGGTTCTCGGTTCTCGGTTCTCGGTTCTCGGTTCTCGGTTCTCGGTTCTCGGTTCTCGGTTCTCGGTTCTCGGTTCTCGCGGGACAGTGTTCAATGCGAGAGGTTCACGGCGGGCTCGATGCGGTCGCGCAAGCGATTCGGCGCAGCAGCGTGCGCCAGCGTGCGTTGGATCGACGAGTATCGCGACGACGGCGCGCACGCGCGCCACCCGCAACCCACACGTGCATGCCGACGGCGGGAAAGCGATCAAGGCATAGCCGTGCTTCATCGCACACGACAAAGGGCGAAACAAGCAGGGCGAAGCAGGCGCCGAGGCTGGCGAGCGGCGGTGATGCGGCCGTCTCGCGTGCACGGTTCCGGGCGCGTCGATCGCGTCTGCATGGCCCTCTTCGAGCGAACCTCGAACGTCGATCGCGCGCCACGCACGCTTGACGCAGATCGTGCAAGCAGGGGTAACACCCGATGCGCGGCAGGCGCCAGGCGTGCCGCTTCGCGTTAGACTGGCATTGCGTCATGCATCGATAACCCGGCGATTCGCGCAGTTCGTCGCCATAAAAGGAGAGGTCAGCATGAGTCAACGCATTCTGTCGCCGCTCGTTGCGTCGTGCGCCGTCGCAGCGCTGCTCTCGGCGTATGCGGCGCACGCGGCGCCGCCCATCAAGGCGAGCGTGCTCGGCGGCAACGACGGCCAGCTTCAATACACGGTCAAGGTCGACTCGAAGCAGTTCGGCACGATGCAGGAGACGCGCAAGATCCGCTCCGGCGAAACCGACGATTTCAACTGGAAGTCGGTGCCGCCGTCGGGCGCCGTGCCGATGTCCGACGCGTGCCCGAGCGCCGACACGCTGCCGCGCGACGCGAACGGCGCGATGGTCCGGCAGGCGCAGGTGCGGCTTGCGCCGTCCGTCGACAGCAAGGGCGTCGCGAACGTGCAGCTGAGCTTCCAGGCGAGCGCGCCGAACGGCACGAAGAAAGTGGCGGCGGGCGGCAAGACGCTGCAGTGTCCGAATGTCGTGACGGTGAGCCAGGTCAAGTGGCTGTCGATCTCGACAGGCGGCTCGAAGTCGATCTCGATGCGCGACGGCACGAAGATCACGGTGTCGATCAAGCGGTGAGCGCGGTGGCGCGGCGCCTTCCGGACGGCGGATGACGCATGTGCTGCACGGAGGGCTGCGCGGCACGTGCCGGAGGTCGGAGCGTGCGCGATGCCCGGGCGGTGCATTCGCATCGTTTGCGCGGCGCTGCCGAGCGGCATCGGCGACGGGCTCGGCGATTCGAGCGTCGATTCACGCGTCGATGTCCGGGCAGTCCATTGGCCGCCAAGCGACGTCGTGTTCCACGGCCGTTCGAACCGGCGACAATCACTACCGCCGACCGCCGACCGCCGACCGCCGACCGCCGACCGCCGACCGCCAACCGCCAACCGTCAATCAACTCGCCGACCATCCCCAGCCGACCGACGCGACGAGTGATCGAGCGACCGCCCCGCGCATCGACATCCCCAACGCGAACGCCCGCGCGTTACCCGCCGTTCCTGGCCGTCCCCCGCTCGAGGAGCCGCGAGGCGAGAAACCGGTGCTCGGCGGAGAAGAGCCGCCGGTACGTGCACAGCACCGCGCCGACGGTGCCGAGCGCGGACGCCGCCGCGATCAGGAACATGATGACGATCTGATAGCGGACCGCTTGCAGCGGCGACTGCCCGGCGAGCACCTGGCCCGTCATCATTCCCGGCAGGCTCACGACGCCGACGACGGCCATCTGGTTCAGCGTCGGCAGCATGCCGGCGCGCACCGCCTGCCGCGCGGCGTCCTGCGCGGCCTCCCAGCGCGTCGCGCCGAGCGCGAGCGCCGTCTCGACGCGGTCGCGCCGCGCGGTCAATTCCTCCATCATCCGCTCGATGCCGAGCGACACGCCCGTCAGCGTATTGCCGAGAATCATCCCGAGAATCGGGATCGCATATTGCGGCTCGTACCACGGATGGATGCGGATCACGACGAACAGTCCGATCGCCGCGACGAACCAGCTGCTCGCCCAGATCGACAGGACGCTGTCGGCGCGCTGCCCCGCGTAGGTCCGCTTGCCGCGCGCGGCGCCCGCGAAGCCCGCGATCAGCGTCATCAGCGCGACGAGCGGCAGCACGACGTTCCAGCGCGGATGGCCGAACACCCAGCCGAGTACGTAGCCGATCGCGAGCAGTTGGACGACGGTGCGCGCGGCGGCCCATGCGAGCTTGCGGCCGAGGCCGAGCGACAGCGCGGCCGAGATCGCGCCGTTGATCGCGACGAGCGCGGCCGCGATCCCGACGTCGACGAGGCTCAGATCCTGCAGCGGCGCGTTCATCGGGCACCCTCCGTCGCGGCGGCGCCGAGCACGCCGGCGTGCATCGTCAGGCACCGCCTGCCGACGCGCGCCGCCTGCGCCGGATCGTGCGAGATCCACAGCGACGAGCGCGCATGCGGCGCCGCGTCGAACCACGCGGACACGAGCGCCTCGATTGCGCGGGTCGAATCGGGGTCGAGTGCGGAAGTCGGCTCGTCGAGCAGCAGCACGTCCGGATCGAGCTGCAAGACGCGCAGCAGCGCGGCGATCTGCGCCTCGCCGCCCGACAATTCGCTTGCGGCCTTGCGTAGAAAATCGTCGCCTCGGCCGGCCTGCGCGGCGAGGCGCGCGACGCGGGCGCGATCGAAGCGCGCATCGCGGTAGACGGCGAGCGAGTAAGGGTAGCGCAGCAGATCCTCGACGGTGCCGTCGGCCGTCGCCGGGCGTTGCCGAACGTACGCGACGCTGCGCCGGTAGCGCGGAATCGCCGCGCGCGCGACGCGCTTGCCGCACCAGAGCAGCTCGCCGCCGTCGAGCGGATCGAGGAGGGCCAGCGCGCGCAGGAACACGCTCTTGCCCGAGCCCGACGGGCCGGTGAGCGCGATCCGCTCGCCCGGCGCGAGCGCGAAATCGGTCGGGGCCAGGAGCGTTTTGCCGCTCGCCGCGTCGCGGCGGGCGATCCGCCGGGCTTCGATCAGGACATCGGCTGTCATAAATGCAAAAAACGCAAAAAACGGTAAATTGGGGACGGTGGCGCGATATCGTGCGCCATAATAACCGTGAGTGGCAGCGTCGCGCACGCTGCGCGGCGTTGCCGGTTCAGGAAGAACAACGACGGAATCTGGCATGACGCTCACCCGTACCCTCGTCAAAACCGCGGCGTGGATCGTCGGCATCTTCGCGGTGCTCACCGCGGCGCTCGGCGTGTTCGTTTTCACGTTCGACTGGAATCGTGCGAAACCTTGGATCAACGAGCAGGCGAGCGCGTCGATCGGCCGCCCGTTCGAGATTCGCGGCGACATCAAGGTTGGCTGGCGGCGCCCGGACGGCGAGGCCGGCTGGCGCGCGTGGGTGCCGTGGCCGGTGTTCTCGGCGAGCCAGGTCGTCATCGGCAATCCGGCCTGGGCGAAGGCCCCCAATTTCGCGACGCTCGACGAAGCGCGCTTCGAGCTCGCGGTGCTGCCGCTCCTCGCACACGAAGTCGTGATTCCGTCGATCGAGCTCGTCAATCCGGCGCTCGACGTCGAGCGCCTCGCCGACGGCCGCAATAACTGGACGTTCGAATTCAAGAAGTCTTCCGGCCCGTCGCCGTGGAAGGTGCAATTGCGCGACTTCGGCTTCGCGAAGGGCACGGTCGCGTATCGCGACGCGATCACGAAAGCCGATCTGACCGTCGCGATCGACACGCTCGGCCAGCCGATTCCGCTCGGCGACGTGCTCGCGCAGCAGGAGCAGACGTCGCGGGCGGCGTCCGCGCAGCGAGTCGGCAAGAAGGGCGCGGCGCAGCTGACCGCGAAGGCGAAGGCCGAGATCGCGTCCGAGGCTTCGGCTGCATCGGCGGCATCGGTCGCGGCGGCGTCCGGAGCAGGCGGCGCGGCCGCGGCGAGCGGCGCGTCGGGCGCGAATGCCGCGGCGTCGGGCGGTAGCGCTGCCGCCGTCGGACGGTCGGCGCAGGGGGCGGAGCAGGCCAACGCGGCGGGCAAGCGCGTTCCGACGGCCGCATCCGGTTCGTCGAAGGCCGCCGCATCGTCCGGCTCGAGCGCCGCGGGCCGGACGTCCGCGCCGGGCGCGGGCGCATCGTCGACGTCGGCTGGCTCGTCCGCGTCGGCCGTCGCGGCGAGCGCGGCCGCTTCGGGGGCAAACGATGCGGCAAGCGGCGGCGCAAGCCGCGCGAGCGCAGCATCCGCCGCGGCCGCGGCGAAGCCGGCCGGCCCGACCTACGCGTTCGGCCTGACCGTCAAGGGCCGCTACAAGGGCGTGCCGATCGACGGTACGGGCAAGATGGGCGGCGTGCTCGCGCTTCAGGACGCGTCGCGGCCGTTCCCGTTGCAGGCCGACGTGAAGGCGGGCGACACGCGGCTCGCGATCGTCGGCACGCTCACCGATCCCGTCCATCTCGCGGCGGTCGACCTGCGCCTGTGGCTGCAAGGCTCGAGCATGTCGCATCTGTATGCGCTCACGGGCGTGACCTTGCCCGACACGCCGCCGTACGCGACCGAAGGGCGGCTTCTCGGCAATTTCAAGCGGCGCGCGAGCACGTTCCGCTACGAGAACTTCAACGGCCGCGTCGGCGGCAGCGATCTGCGCGGCACGCTTGCGTACCAGCAGCGCGAGCCGCGGCCGCTGCTGTCGGGCGAGCTCGTGTCGAACCTGCTGCAGTTCTCCGACCTCGCGCCGATCGTCGGCGCCGACACGGCCGCGAGCAAGGCGCAGCGCGGCGACACGACGAAGCAGCCGCCCGGCCGCGTGCTGCCCGTCGAGACGTTCCGCACCGACCGCTGGCGCGCGCTCGACGCCGACGTCAAGTTCACGGGCCGCAAGCTGATCAAGGGCGCTGCGCTGCCGATCACCGATCTGTACACGCACATCGTGATGACGGACGGGGTGCTGTCGCTCGAGCCGCTGAAGTTCGGCGTCGCGGGCGGCTCGCTCGCGACCACCGCGCGTCTCGACGGCAGCGCCGCGCCGCTCAAGGGCCGCTTTGCGGTCGCCGCGCGACATCTGAAACTCAGGCAGCTGTTCCCGACGCAGAAGGTCATGCAGTCCGCGCTCGGCGAGATCAACGGCGATGCGGCGCTGTCCGCGACCGGCAACTCGCCCGCCGCGCTCGCGGCGACGTCGAACGGCGAAGTGAAGATGATCATGACCAACGGCGCGATCAGCAGGTTGCTGATGGAAGCCGCGGGTCTGAACGTCGCCAACGTCCTCTACGAGAAGATGTTCGGCGGCCACGACGTGAAGATCAATTGCGCGGCCGTTGATTTCGTGGCGACCAACGGCTTGCTCGACACGAGGCTGTTTGCGTTCGACACCGACGACGCGCTGATCAACATCGACGGCCCGATCGACTTGCGCAACGAGTCGATGAACCTGAAGGTCCACCCGCATACGAAGGGGTTCCGCGTGTTTTCGCTGCGCTCGCCGCTGTACGTGAAGGGGACGTTCAAGAATCCGGACGTCGGCGTCGATGCGGGCGCGCTTGCGCTGCGCGCGGGCGCGATGGTCGGCCTCGGGCTGCTGAATCCGCTCGCGGCGCTGATCCCGCTGATCGCGCCGAGCAACAACAGGGACGTGCCGTGCTCGGAGCTGTTTGCGCAATTGAAGGCGCCGCAAAAGGCGGCGAGCGCCGGCAAGTGACGGCGGCGCGTGCGGGCCGGATCGACGCGATCGACGCGATCGATGAGATCGATGAGATCGATGAGATCGATGAGATCGATGAGATCGATGAGATCGATGAGATCGGCGCGCGGGCGCTTCATCGCTGTCGACGCAGCGGCGTGGCGCGAACGCCCGCATGACGGATCTCGCGCGCTCGATAAGCCGCGGGTGAAGGGGCTCCGCTGCCGCCGGGGTGGCGGTCGTGGCGGCCCGGCAGGCCGGACGGGGCTCGCTGGGCCGGCATGACGCGCAATCCAACTGGCTTTGCGTCACGAGGCTTTCTCCCCGGAGGACATGGCCGTGCCGCGAGCGCGGCGGGCCGGCGATTCGACGCCAATTTTCATGTCGGCCGCCGAAGGAAAAGCGGGCGTATCGCACGCCCGTTTTCGGGGCAAGAAGGACATGCGGCCCTGCGATTCACCGACTCCTGTTAAAATGCCCGGTTTTCCGTCGATCTATCTCTTAACGGGATCTGCCGTGCTTTCTACCGCCAACATCACGATGCAATTCGGGCCCAAGCCCCTGTTCGAGAACATCTCGGTCAAGTTCGGGGAGGGCAACCGCTACGGCCTCATCGGGGCGAACGGCTGCGGCAAGTCGACCTTCATGAAGATCCTGGGCGGCGATCTCGAGCCGTCCGCGGGCAACGTCGCGCTGGAGCCGAACGTTCGTCTCGGCAAGCTGCGCCAGGACCAGTTCGCGTACGAGGACGTGCGCGTGCTCGACGTCGTGATGATGGGCCACACGGAGATGTGGGCCGCGATGACCGAGCGCGATGCGATCTACGCGAACCCCGAGGCGACCGACGACGACTACATGCACGCGGCCGAGCTCGAGGCGAAGTTCGCCGAGTACGGCGGCTACGACGCCGAGGCGCGCGCGGGCGCGCTGCTGCTCGGCATCGGCATCGAGGAGAAATTCCACAGCGGTCCGATGCGAGACGTCGCGCCGGGCTGGAAGCTGCGCGTGCTGCTCGCGCAGGCGCTGTTCTCGAATCCGGACGTGCTGCTGCTCGACGAGCCGACCAACAACCTCGACATCAACTCGATCCGCTGGCTCGAAGACACGCTCAACAACTACGACTCGACGATGATCATCATCTCGCATGATCGTCACTTCCTGAACTCGGTGTGCACGCACATGGCCGACATGGACTACGGCACGCTGAAGGTGTGGCCGGGCAACTATGACGACTACATGCTCGCGTCCGCGCAGGCGCGCGAGCGCCAGGCCGCCGCGAACGCGCGCGCGAAGGAGCGCGTGGCCGAGCTGCAGGACTTCGTGCGCCGCTTCTCGGCGAACAAGTCGAAGGCCCGCCAGGCGACGAGCCGCGCGAAGCAGATCGACAAGATCAAGATCGAGGAATTCAAGCCTTCTTCGCGGCAGAACCCATTCATCCGTTTCGAATTCGAGAAGAAGCTGCACAACATCGCGGTGGTCGCGGATTCGATCACGAAGCGGTACGAGCGTACGATCTTCGAGAACTTCAACCTGTCGGTGCAGCCGGGCGAGCGCATCGCGATCATCGGCGAGAACGGCGCGGGCAAGACGACGCTGCTGCGCGCGCTCGTCGGCAATCTCGCGCTCGATCACGGCACGGTGAAGTGGGCCGAGAACGCGAACGTCGGCTACATGCCGCAGGACACCTACGAGGAGTTCCCGAACGACGTCACGCTGATGGACTGGATCGACCAGTACCGCAAGGACGGCGACGACGAGACGATGGTGCGCGGCACGCTCGGCCGCCTGCTGTTCTCGGCGGACGACATCAAGAAATCGGTGAAGGTGCTGTCGGGCGGCGAGAAGGGCCGCATGATCTGGGGCAAGCTGATGCTCGGCCGCCACAACGTGCTCTTGATGGACGAGCCGACGAACCACATGGACATGGAGTCGATCGAGTCGCTGCAGATCGCGCTCGAGAAGTTCGAAGGCACGCTGATCTTCGTGTCGCACGACCGCGAATTCGTGAGCGGCCTCGCGAACCGGATCATCGAAGTGACGACGGACGGCAAGCTCGTCGACTTCGGCGGGAATTACGAAGATTTCCTCGCGAGCAAGGGTGTGCAGTAATAGCGTCCGCATGCCGGAGCGACAAGCCCGCTTCCTCGGAAGCGGGCTTTTTTCTGGTTCATCGCGGAATTCCGGGGAACGCGGCGCGGATCTTGAGGAAGAAGTACTCCTCGTCACGGTACCCGTAGGCCCTGCGCTTGATGACCTTGATCG
>NZ_JPWT01000008.1:0-7487 GCF_000773065.1 Burkholderia sp. ABCPW 111
CCCGAAGCCCGAAGCCCGAAGCCCGAAGCCCGAAGCCCGAAGCCCGAAGCCCGAAGCCCGAAGCCCGAAGCCCGAAGCCCGAAGCCCGAAGCCCGCGATTCGAATCGCGCGCGTCGAGCCGAAAAGTTCAATCGACGTCGCTTTCCGTTGCCGCATCGCCGGCGCGGTCGTCGCCGGCATCGGCCGTCGTCCATCGTGCATGGCCCGCGCCTCAATGAACGAAGCCGCCCTGCACGTCGCGCACCGGCTCCGCATCGATGCGCAACAGCAGCGCGGTCAGCGCGTCGCCGCCGCGCGCCGGTGTCGGCGGAGGCTGCGGGCGGCGCGACGGACGAGGCGACGCGCACAGCAGATCGGCGTCCCGCCAGCCGGGCGCGCCGGGCTTGGCCGCCGCGCGAAGCCAGCCGTCGCGGTCGGCGAGCAACTGCGCGCCGGCGAACGCTCGCGGCGCGACGCCCGTGAGCGCGGCGAACGTATCCCATGCGCCGGGCGTCGCCGCGACGCAGGCCGCGCGACCGGCCGCGCCCGGCGCCGCGGGCGAACCGCCGTCGCGCGTGACGAGCAGCGTCTGCCAGCGCGCGTCTTCGACAGGCGGCGTGTCCCGCTCGCCGAGCACGACGACGCGCACGCGCTGTCCGCCGCGCCAGTGCGCGAGCGGTTGCGGCGGGCCGCCGGCGCAGCGCACGTCGAGCGCGGGCAGTCGCACCGGCAGTGGCCAGCCGTCGCCGCCATGCGCGCCGCCGCGCGCGGCGAGCACGCGCAGGTAGTCGAGCGCGGCCCAGACGTCGTCGTCCGACAGGCGGCCCGCGAAGCCCGGCATCGTCCGCGCGCCGTGCGCGTCGCGCATGCCGGCGAGCACGCGCCAGAACAGTTCACCGTCGAGGCGGCGGCCGAGCAGCGGTCCGACGACGGTCGGCGGCCAGCGCTCGAGCGTGTGCGCGAGCGGGCCGTCGCCGCGGCCGTCGCCGCCGTGGCAGCTCGCGCAGTGCGCGGCGTAGACGCGCGCGCCGCGCACGGCCGATGCGACGGAGAACGGCTCGGGGCTCGCGTGGAAGCTGGTCGGCACGGCGTCGGCGAGCCATAGCGACGGCGCGGGCCACGGCGCGCACGCGGCGAGTAGCGCGGCGATCGCCAACAGTGCGATGCGCCGTCGGCGCCGCATGAGCGCGGCGGCCGCGATCGGCAACGCGATCGCGGTCATCGCGAGCGCCGCGGCAAGCGCGCGGGCGGCGCCGAGATCGAGCCGCAGCGTCTCGGCGGCGATCCGCCGCGCCCACGGCCATGCGGGCTGGCCGTGACTGTCGCCCGCGAGCCCGAGCGCATGCGCCGCATGCAGCAGCGCGAGCTGGGCCGCGTGCAGCGCGCTCAGCAGCGCGTTCAGCCAGAGCTCGGCGGGCGGCGGGCTCATCGCTTCGCCGACGAGCGCGGTGCGCCGCGCCGCGTGCGAATCACATCACACGCGACATCCCACCCGACATCCCACCGCGCATCGCCTGCAAGCCGCATGCGCGCGACGTCGGGCGCGCGTTCCGCGCAAACGGATCGCGCGCCGTCAACGCCGCGCCTTCCGGCCGTCATTCGCCGCGCCGCCACCGCTCACCAGCTCGCGTCGAGCCCGAGATGCGACAGCGCGTCGCGCCGCAGCTCGGCGAGATGCGGATCGCCGCGATGGCGCGGGTAGGGCAGATCGACGCGCAGCTCCGCGACGATGCGCGCGGGTCGCGGCCCGAACACGATCACGCGCTGCGCGAGAAAGAGCGCCTCCTCGACATCGTGCGTGACGAGCAGCGCGGAGAAGCGCGTGCGCCGCCACAGCGCGGCGAGCTCGGCCTGCATCGCGAGCCGCGTCAGCGAATCGAGCTTGCCGAGCGGCTCGTCGAGCACGAGCAACTGCGGATCGTTGACGAGCGCCCGCGCGAGCGCGACGCGCTGCGCCATCCCGCCCGAGAGCTGATGCGGGAACGCATCGGCGAACTCGGTCAGGCCGACGCGCGCGAGCGCTTCGTCGACGCGGCCGCGCTCGCGCTTCAGCACGCCGCGCGCCTGCAGCCCGAGCGCGACGTTCGCGCGCACGCGCCGCCACGGATACAGCGTCGGGTCCTGGAACACGACGATGCGCGACGGGTCGGGCCGCCTGATCGGCGCGCCGTTCTGCAACAGCGCGCCGTGCGTCGCCGCATCGAGCCCCGCCACGAGCCGCAGCAGCGTCGATTTCCCGCAGCCGCTCGGCCCGAGCAGCGCGACGAACTCGCCGGGCGCGACCGACAGCGTCACGTCGTCGAGCACCTGGAGCGGCCCGCCCACCGTGTCGAACCAGTGGCTGACGCTTCGCACGTCGATGCGCGCGCCGGCCGGCGCGGCGCTCGGCCCGGCGGACGTCGCGGCCGCGTTCGACTGGGCCGCGCGTGCGCCGGCGCGGGCATCGGCCGCCCGCGTCGCCATCGTTTCGCTCACCATTTGACGGTTCCTTTCTGCCACGCGAGCGCCCGGTCGCGCACCGCGAACAGCAGCGTGATGAGTCCGGAGAACAGCAGCGCCATCACGATGAGCGCCGCGTACATGTTGACGTACGACGCCCAGCCCTGCGCCCAGCTCAGATACCAGCCGAGACCCGATTTGACGCCCATCATCTCGGCCGTGACGAGCACCGTGAACGACGCGCTCAAACCCATGAACAGGCCGACGAACACCTGCGGCAGCGCGGCCGGAATCGCGACGCGCAGCACGAGGAAGCGCGCGTTCGCGCCGAGCGTGCGCGCGACGTCGTAATACGCGTTGTTCACGCCCGCGACGCCGGACCACGTGAGCACCGCGACCGGAAAGCCCGTCGCGAGCGCGATCAGGAACGCGGCCGCCGAATAGCTCGACGGGAAGAAGTAGAACGTGAGCGGCAGCAGCGCGGTGGCGGGCACGGGGCCGAGCACGCGCAGCACCGGATGCACCCAGTAGCCGATGCGCCGCGACCAGCCGATCGACACGCCGACGAGAAAGCCGACGATCGCGCCGTACAGGAAGCCGATGCCGAGCAGCTTCAGCGTGTTGCCGGCGCTGCCGGCGAGGCGCGGCCAGTCGTCGACGGCCACTTCGATCAGCGCCTGCGGCGGCGCGAAGAACGGCGTCGGCAGCAGCGCGGTCTTCGCGGTCAGGATCTCCCAGGCGGCGAGGCCGAGCGGCAGCGCGACGAGCCACGGGCCCGCGCGCCGCAGCGCCGCGAGGGCCTCGAGCGCCTTGACGGCTTTGACGGCCGCGCCGGCACGCCGGCCTGGCGCGACGCGCGCGAACGCGCTCAGCGCCGCGAGCGCGGCCAGCGCGGCGGCGACGGCCCAGGCGGCGGCGCCGATCTCGTCGGTGTACGCCCAGTCGGCGAAGCCGACGATCCGGTTCGGCCACAACCGCGCGATCGCGCCGAACGCGAGCCAGGCGACGGCCGCGACGAACCCGGTCAGCCACGGCGCGGCGGCGTTCGCGCGGCGTGCGGCGGCGTCGCGCGTCGCCGCGCACGCGCCGCACCCTAAGGCGGGCGTGCGTGCGGCGCGCTGCGCGGTAACGTCGGGCGACGACGTGGAGGCGGAAGCGGAGGCGGCCGCGATGCCGGCCGAGCGCGTTCGCGCGCCGTCGACGGCGGCCGACGGCGTCGCGGACGTTGCGTGAGGTAGCGTCGCCATCGGTTCACCCCAGCACGTTCGCATAGACCTGCCGCGCGAAACGCTGCGGGTCGGTCGATTTCTTGATCACGCCGATCCGGCGAAAGTCGTCCGCGTAGAACGCGATCTCGCTTTGCAGATCGACGTTGGTCGGATGGTGCGTGTAGGTGAGCGTCGCGTACAGCTTGCGCAGGTCCTCCGGATCGATCTTCGGCGAATACTTCGCGAACACCTTCGCCGATTCGCCCGGATTCTCGTGCGTGTAGTCGGTTGCCTGCACGATCGAGCGCGCGAGCGCGGCGGCGGCCGGCCGGTCGTCGCGCACGAGCGCGCCGCGCGCGCCGATCACGCAGCACACCTTGCGCGCGTATTCGCCGGACAGGTTCGTCGCGAGCTCCGCGTATTTGCCCGCGCTGCGCTTTTCGAGCAGGTAGAGATTCGGGTCCCCGTCGGCGATCGCCTGGATCTCGCCCTTGTCGGCCGCGACGCCGAGCAGATCGGCCGGATACTGCCGCCACGCGACGTCGCGCTCCGGATCGACGCCGTGCTTCGCGAGCAGGATCGAGAAGAAGTGCTTGCCGGGCGCGGCGAGATCGCTCACGCCGACCGTCTTGCCCTTGAGCGCCGCGAGCGACGTGACGCCCGCCGCCTTCGCGCCGACGAGGCGCACGCAGCCGCCGTGCGAGCTGCCGATGATCTTCACGTCGAAGCCCGCCTCGAGCGGCTTGAGCCACCGGTGGATCATGCCGACCGCGGCGTCGGCCTTGCCGGTGGCGATCGATTCGAGCAACTGGTCGGTCGAGCCGCTGTAGTTGATCAGGTCCACCGACAGGCCGTTCTTCTCGAAGAAGCCGAGCTCCTTCGCGACGACGATCGGCGTGAGGCAGAACGCGTTCTGGTTCCACGCGAACGTGAGCTTCTTGAGCGGCGGCGCGGACCAGACCTTGCGGCCGAGCGTGAGCGCCGGGGCCGCGAGCGCGGCCGCGCCCGCCGCGCGCAGCAGCTTGCGGCGGCCCGATGCGGGCGGCGTGGATGCCGGCGCGCGCGCGTCGCTGGCGGGCGCGGCGTCGGGCGAAAGGGCGTCGGGGGCACGTGTCATGACGAAGATCTCCGGGCGTGGCGAGGGTTGAAGCGGCGCGACCGCGCGTCGGTCGCGCTCAGTCGAGCAGGTCGGGCTCGGCGGCGACGAGCGCCGCGTACAGGCTTTCGAACGCGTGCAGCGCGCCGTCGGGGCCGCCGATCTGGCCGTGCGTATGGCGTGCGGTTACCGCGTCGATCGGGCGCGGCGCGCCCGCGGCCTCGGCGAGCAATTGCGTGTGCGCGGTGTCGTCGAGCGCGATGTACCACCACGCGGCCGCCTCGACGCTCGGCCCGGCGGTCAGGATTCCGTGGTTGCGCAGGATCGCGCCCTTGTGCGTGCCGCCGCCGCCGGGCTTCGCGAGCGCGCGGGCGATCCGCTCGCCTTCGCCCGTGTCGACGACCATGCCGGTGAAGTCGTCGAAGAGCGCGTGGTCCTCGAAGAACACGCACGCGTCCTGCGTCAGCGGGTCGAGCGGGCGGCCGAGCGTCGACCACGCCTTGCCGTACGTCGAATGCGTGTGCGCGGCCGCGACGACGTGCGGATGCGCGTCGTGGATCGCGGCGTGGATCGCGAACGCGGCCTTGTTGAGCGGCCGGTCGCCGATCACCGTCTCGCCTCGGCCGTTGACGAGCAGCAGATCGGATACCTTGATCCGCGAGAAATGCACGCCGAGCGGGTTGACCCAGAAGTGATCGGTCAGCTCCGGATCGCGCGCGGTGATGTGGCCGGCGAGGCCGCGATCGAAGCCGTGCCGCGCGAACAGCCGGAACGCGCCGGCGAGCCGCTCGCGCCGGTGCCGGCGCTCCGCTTCGATGCCGATGCGCGGCGCGGGCGGATCGAACCAGAATTTCTGCTGCGGCTGCGGATTGAGCGCGAGGCCGGATGCGGAGCGAGTTTCGGCGGACAGGACGGCGGACATGGCGTGGACGGTTTGATTAGCGTGAGTGGCGGTGGCTGATGGCGGCTGGCGGCGGTTTGCGATGGTCCGCAATGGCCGGCGGATCGGCTGAGCGGCGATTGATGCGAATGGGCCGAGGAGCGGGCGCGCGAATGGCCGATGCGGCCGTCGAGTCGGCGCGACGTCGATCGAGCCCGGCTCGCTCACGCGACCTTGCGGGCCGCGTCGCGCGCGGCGACGCGCTCGCGCACGCGCGGGATCAGCTCGCGGCCGTAATCGATCGCGTCGTCGAGCGGGTCGAAGCCGCGGATCAGGAACGTCGTGACGCCGAGGTCGTAGTAATCGGCGAGTGCGTCGGCGACCTGCTCGGGCGTGCCGACGAGCGCGGTCGAATTCGAGCGCGCGCCCGTGAGCCTCGCGATTTCCGTCCACAGCCGCGTGTCGACGCGCGCGCCGCGCTCGGCCGCGGCGAGCAGCCGCCGCGCGCCTTCGCTCTGCTGCGGGCTGCCCACGCCGAGCCCGGCCGCTTCGCGCAGCCGCCGTGTCTCGTCGAGGATGCGATGCGCGCGCGCCCACGCCGCGCCCTCGGTTGCGGCGAGGATCGGGCGGAACGACACCGAGAAGCGCACGTGCCGGCCGTGCGCGGCCGCCGCGGCGCGCACGCGCGCGGTCAGCTCGCGCACCTGGTCGAGCGATTCGCCCCACAGCGCATAGACGTCCGCGTGCTTGCCGGCGACCGTGAGCGCCGCATCCGACGCGCCGCCGAAATACACGGGCACGTGCGGCTTCTGCGCGGGCTTCACTTCCGAATAGCCCTGCCTGAAGCGGTAGTGGACGCCCTCGTGATCGAACGGCTCGTCCGCCGTCCAGATGCGGCGCAGGATGCCGAGATACTCGTCGGTGCGGGCGTAGCGCGCGTCGTGGCCGAGAAAGTCGCCGTCGCGCTGCTGCTCGTCGTCGGAGCCGCCCGAGATGAAGTGGACCGCGAGGCGGCCGCCGCTGAACTGGTCGAGCGTCGCGATCTGCCGCGCGGCGAGCGTCGGCGCGGTGAAGCCGGGGCGGTGCGCGAGCATGAAATGAACCCGCTCGGTGACGGCCGCCGCGTACGAGATCGTCAGCGTTGCCGACGGCCCGGTCGAATGGTGCGGCACGAGGATGCGGTCGAAGCCGGCGCGCTCGTGTGCCTGCGCGAATGCGCGGACGTAGTTGCGGTCGACCGCGTTGCCGGTCGGCGGATGGATCTCCGACTGCTTCTGGCTCTGGATCATGCCGATGATCTCGACGCTCATCTGTGTCTCCGATGCGGGGCGCCCGGGCACACGGCCGGGCGGTTCGATGCCGGCCCGGCGCGCGGCGTGAAAGCGCACGCGGGCCGGGAATCCGGAGCGCAGATTACCGCCAGGATCATGCAACAGATAAATAATAAATATCGGAATCCATATCGCATTTGCATGGTTTGCCGGGCCGGGCGGCGCGCTTACGCTGTGGGCGATCCGTTTCGTTCGCGTGCGCTCGCGCGCCGGGCGGACGGTTTTTTTGACGATCGATCGGCATCGCGATCGACTACGACGATGGAACGTTCGCAGATGGCTTCTCTCTTTGCCGAATCGCCTTTCGCGCCCGCACGCGGCGACGCGCGCGAAGCGGGCTCGCACGACGACGGCGCGGCGGCCGGCGGCGCATGCGCATTGGCCGATCGCGCGCCGGTTGAGCGTGCAGCCGCGGCGGCTGCGCAGGGCGCATCAGCGGCGCCGATCGCATCGACGGCATCAACAGCATCAACAGCATCAACAGCATCAACAGCATCAACAGCATCAACAGCATCAACAGCATCAACAGCATCAACAGCATCAACAGCATCAAC
>NZ_JPWT01000009.1:0-7361 GCF_000773065.1 Burkholderia sp. ABCPW 111
AGACCGCGTATCGCGGCATCAAGCGAGTCGACCAGCACTTCAAGCTGACGATGCTGGCGAGCAACCTGACTCGAATGGCTCGAATACTGGCAGCGGTGCTCAAGGGGCAATGCGATGAGCCGCCCAAGCGCAGCCGTTGCGCGGCAACGCGCCGGCCGGCCCGCTCGCAAGCGGGGCATCCGGCACGATCCATCGGCAACTCAGCGGCCAATCGCATACGAAACCCTTTTAAACAGTGCTCCGATCGTCAAAACAAGGCGCTTTTCAACAGCCTGCTAGAGCCGCCGACTCACGCATCGCCGCTCACTCGCGGCGGCCCGGTCGAGCGGTCGCCTCGGCGACGCGGTCGACCCAGCCCCGGTAGAACGCGCGGTACTTGAGCACGAGCTTGTCGTACTTGCTGTACGCGCCGCCGCCGTCCGGCTTCATCCCGTTCCAGATTTTGACGTCGTACCCCGCGGCCTGTCTGGTCTGCAACCCGAACAGCACGAAGTCGGTCGCGCGGCGCAGGACGCCGCCCACCTTCTTGATCGAAATGAGCATGTGCATGACGTTTTTGCCGTCGCTCACCGGCGTCACACACTGGAGCAGCTTGTATTTGACGTCTCCGTCCAGCGCGACGGTCATGACGCACCCGCCGGGGTAGCCGTCGAAGTGCAGGTTCATCTGCGACATGTTCAGGCCGAACGCGCGCGACAGCATGCCGAGGGGCCCGAAGTAGCGGTTCACGGTGAAGTCAATCCCGGCACCGAACCACGCGCCCGCCCGGGCCAGCGACTCGACCTCCGGCCACTGGCGCCAATCGTCGAAGATCTTGAGCTCGAAGGCCGAGATCGGGAGCGCGTGCACGGGGGTCGCGTGCTGCGCGTCGTAAAAGTTCTCGACGATCCGCAAGACCGCAGTCGTCGTCTCGAACGCGATGTGCAGGTGCATGAAGTCGCCGTTGTCGACGTCGGCCGCGGCGATTTCAGGCAGCGGATGCAGCGGCTGCGGGGAGCCGTACCAGACCCACACATAGCCGTATCGCTCAGCGGTGACCAACGTCGGCTGGCGCGCGCCGCGCGGGACGGGCTCCAGCTGGCGCACCGCCTGGCTGTGGCCGGGGATGTGAACGCACTGGCCGTGCTCGTCGTACCGCCAGTGGTGAAACGGGCACTGGATGCACCCGTCCTTGACCCGCCCGTCGGCCAGGTTCGCGCCGAGGTGCGAGCAGTGGCGGTCCATCACCACGGCCCGCCCGGTCGCGCCGCGCCACGCCACGCACGGACGGCCGAAGAGCGTCAACTCCGTCGGCTTGTCCTTGAGGTCGTCCGAGCGCATCGCGACGTACCAGCTCGCGGCCACGCGCGTGGTCGCGTCGTACGCCCCCGGGGCATGCTCCTTGGTGCCCGCTTGATCCAATTGAACGTCGTTCATCGTTTTCGTGTCGTTGTCGGCCGACTACTTCAGCGCGAGGCCGATGCGGGTCGTGATGTACGCCCTGAGCAGCGCGAACATCGGGTTGTAGTCGAAGTACTTTTTCACCTCTGCCGGCGCGCTGGTTTGCGTCCAGTGCAGCAGCTTCATCGCCGGCAGTAGGCTGTACTTCGAGTTGTTGAGCTGCGGCTTGGCCCCGGTGATGCAGTACCCGAAGCCGAACATCGGCCTGGCGAAGTCTCGTTCGTCGATGAGGGCGTGAATCCGTGCCGCGGCCTCCTCGGCCGGTTTGCGCCCGGCGCTCACGGCCTCGACCTCGGCTTTGGCGTCGTTGAACAACTGGTAGTACCCCTCCATGTCCGCGCACAGGTACCCGAGGTACGGGGGGTTGTTGTCGAGGTGATCGAGGTCGCCCTCGTCGCGCGATGCGCGGAACCTCGCGTGGGCTTGCACGATCCGGAACTGCCCGAGGATCGTGCCGACCGCCCACAGCCTGTGAAACGCGTCCCACAGGCGGAAGTCCGAGAACGCCGTGTAGCAGCAGCTGACGAAGTCGTCGTTGTGGTCCAAAAGCTTCTGCTGCAGGCGCTCGATGTACTCGAAGCGCTCGGGGGAGAAGTCGTCGTCGCGCAGCGCCTTGATGAGGCGCGCCGCGAGCGCGTGGATGGTCACCGCGGTGTTCTCGAGCCCCCGGGAGAAGAGCGGGTCAATGAACCCGTTCGCGTGCAGCATCAGGCAGTAGCGGTCGCCGACGCAGGCGCTCGACGAGAATTGCAGGCGGTCGGTCTTGACCCAGTCGCGCACCGGCACGGCGTCCCGGAACTGCGCCCCGATGCTCGGGAACCGCGCGAGGAACTCGTCGAATTCCTGCTGCGCGGAGATGTCCGTTTTCGGGTAGATACGCGGGTCGAGCTGCAGGCCGACGCTCACCAGGTTGTTGGTCGACCGCGGGTGGTTGTTGAACGGAATCACCCAGAGCCAGCCGCCCGCGAACATGTGGTGCAAGGTCCCCTCGTGCCAGCGCCAGCGCTGCCCCTTGACCTTGAAGATGTCATCGAACGGCTTGACCCCGAGCATGTGCGTGTAGAGGCTGCGCGAGTGCGTCTTGAAGCGACACGGCTCTTCACGGAGCTTGAACTTGGTCGCGAGCGGCGCGCGGGGGCCTCCGCAGTCGATCATGTACCGGCCGGTGAACCGTTCGCCCTGGGCGGTGGTCACCGCGACGCCGTCCTTGTCGGCGTGGTATTCGGTCACGTTCGTCTTCTGGCGGACCGTGCAGCCGTATTTGATGGCGGCCTGCAACAGGTAGGCGTCAACGTCTTGCCGGTAATAATGGCTCTCCGGACCCCACGGCAGCTCGGGAATCACGCACTGCGTGAATTCCTTCGGGTCGTGCTCCTGGCCGGGCTTGTGGAACACGAAGCCGAAGTTGCGCTTGATGCCCGTGCTCGACGCGACGTAACGCTGCGTCGAGTAGAACGACGTGATGCGGTCGAGCTCCGGAATGCCGTAGCGATCGGCGATGATGCGGTTCATGAGAGACGTCTCGGGGATCGACGATTCGCCGATCGTGAACCGCGGGTGCGACGACTCCTCGATGATCAGCACGCGAAACTGTTGGTTGGCCAGGATGGCCCCCATCTGGGTGCCGGACATGCCCGAGCCGAGGATGATCACGTCGAAGTGGCTGTTGTCGCGCCCGTTCGCGGGGCTCTTCTGAGTCATGGGGGCACACTCTCCTTGTGAGATGGAACACATGGCCGCACGCGTCAAGCGTCAGGTGTCAGGGCTCGTCGAGCGCGGCGCGAAGGCGGGACCGCGCGGCACGCGTGAGCGTGAGTAGATCGCCGAGCATGCTGGGCGCGTACCCCCCGCTGCCGATCGTGGGGCCGCTTCGCCCGACTTCGTACGCCCGCTCCGCCAATTTGAGGTGAGGCGCCCGGAAGCGCAGCAGGACCTCGAAGACCCGGTCGAGGGCAGCCAGCCCGGCGCCGACGTGCTCGCCCCGCGCGCCGGCCGCTTGCGCCTCGCCGAGCGCGCGGTCGACGAGCGCTGGCCCCCCGGCGAACCGGGCGTAGACCGCCCTGAACGCGGGAAGCACGTAGGGCAGGTACGTCTCTTTGAATTCTCGATAACCTTGGTGGTCCGATTGCGAACCCCACAGCACGTGCTCCAGCACGAAGAGGGGCATTTCCACGGCACCGGGGCCGAGGTAGCTCTGGCCCCCGACTCGAATCGGTTCGTAGAAGGGGCGGAGCTCGTCGTAGAAGACCTGCACCGAGATAAAGCGGTAAGCGTAAACGATCGATTCGACCATTTTCTGAAGGTAGGCCGCTAGCTCGTCGCACCCTTGCGCGAACGCGGGCGACCGCAGGGGCACGTCGTAGAGCTCGACGGTCATCTCGATGGCCGCCTCGAGGGCCGCCATCGAGATGCGCACGCTCTCGAGCAGATGCGCTTCGTCGCGCAGCCCGGTGTAGCTCCGCTGCGCGTCGGCCGCCGTGGGGTTCCAGACTGTCACATGCAGGAGCGTCTCGCGCGGCGGCAGGTCGGTCGCGCGCGCCAAGTCGAGCAGCACCGGCTCGAGCCCGGGCACCACGTCCGCGGGCTCGTGTCCGTGCCGCTTGAGCGACCCCAGGAAAAACCCGATGTCCCGCATCGCGGCGGCGGCCTCGACAAAGCCCCAGCCGGAGGGCACGCCACGCGCCGGGAGGAACTCGCGCAACAGGCCAACGATGCCGGGCACGTCCCTTTTACGGTTCAGGCCCGGCAGCTGCAGAACGAGCGAGCGCGCCTGCAGCGAATCGCAGGCCGCCACCGCAGCGTGCGTGGCCGCGAATGCGCATACCCGGTCCAGGGTGCGCTCCACTACAGGATTTCCGGCGCCGCGAGCGTCGGCCCGGGCTGGCTGCGAGACAGCCCCGCGTCGCCCTCACGCAGCGACCGCAGGTAGTCGTAGTTCGTCGGCAGGCTCGTCCGCAGACGCCCGGCCTCGCGCCGGATGCGGGCGAACATCGCCTCGGCCTTATCGATCGACTCCGGTCGGTGCCGCAAGAGCGGCAGCGACCGGTCGGGCAGCATGCCCAAGCCGGCAAAGATGCAGTAGTAGTTTCCGTTCAACCAGAAGTTCTTGAATTCGTAGTCGAACGTTTCGTAGTACGTGGAATCGTCGAACGACGTGGTGGTCAGCGGCAGCCCCGCCTTGTAGCGCTGAACCTTCTCCTTGATGGCGTCCGAGAGCCGCAGGTCGTGCCGGTTCGCGAGCCAGAACGGCGTGTCGTCGCGCGACGTGGTGAAATAGTGCGCCTGGACGAAATCCCGGCAGTCGTCGAACATGTGGACGATCTCGGCGTTGAATGCGTCGGCCAACCGCGGGTCGAACGAGGTATCGGGAAAGTGCTTCACGAGCTGGTAAAGCGCCGCGTAGATGAAGTAGATTCCCGTCGATTCCAGGGGCTCCAGAAAGCACGACGACAGCCCGATCGCGACGCAGTTGTTGACCCACGCCCGCCCGTTGCGCCCGACCCGGAACTTGATCTGGTTGAGCGGTTGCTTGTCCGAGAGGCCCCAGAGGTTGAGGAAATCGGCGGTGGCCTGGTCGCGCGAGGTGAACTTGCTCGAGAAGACGTAGCCGCTGCCGAACCGGCCCAGCATCGGAATCTTCCAGGTCCACCCCGAATTCATGGCGATCGCGGAGGTGTACGGCTCGACCCCCACGCGCGCATCGGCGTTGGGCACGGCGCTGGCGACCGCGCTGTCGCACAGCAGGTAGTCGGACATGTCGATGAAGGGCTCCTTCAGGGCCTGGTTGATCAGGAGCCCCCGCATGCCGGAGCAGTCGATGAACAGGTCCGCCTCCAGCGTCCGCCCCTCCTTGGTGGACAGGCTGGAGATGTAGCCGCGGTCGTTCAGGCGAACCTCCACGACCTCGTCGACCATCTGTTTCACCCCGCGTTCGATCGCCCAGCGCTTCAGGAAGTCGGCCACCAGGTGCGCGTCGAAGTGCCACGCGTGGGACATCTGGCGGGTGCCGTCGGGCAGGCACGGCGCCAGCTTGTCGTCGAGCGCCCCGGGCTGCGGGTAGCAGGCGTACTCCATCGGCTGCTGGAAGCCCTGTTCGCGCTTGCGCAGCCAGTAGTGGGTAAGCGGCACGCCGTCACAGTTCGGCACGCTGCCGAACAAATGGTAGAAGTGATCGCCGCGCGAGCGGTCGGGAGACTTCCTCCAGTTCACGAACTTGATGGCGGCCTTGAACGCGCCGTTCACCTGGGGCATCCACTCCCGCTCAGGTATCCCGAGGAAGTCGAAGAACACCTTCTGCAAACTCGGGATGGTCGCCTCGCCCACGCCGATCCGGGGGATCGCCGCAGACTCGATGAGCGTAATGTTCGCCTGCTGTTGGAGCGCCCGGACGAGGTACGAGGCGGCCATCCAGCCCGCGGTGCCGCCGCCCACGATGACGATATGCTTGATCGGGTTGCTCATGACACTCTTCTCATGGGATTTAAAACCTGAATGGATAGTGCCGCCTTATCGAGCTGAACTCGCAACTCGTCCGATAACGCGTCATAACGTGTCTGGCTCATCACGACAAATGACACCGGGAAGGCATAGTGAATCGCAGCGAAGTTCGGCAACGCTCCGTGAAAAGACCTTCCAACCGCCCCATCGCCTGACGACAGCACACCGTCCAGCGCACCGGTCCGCAGCGGCGGACGGACTGGCCCCCCCGACAAGGCTGCCTTGCGGGCGCCAGCCACCTCTCCAGGGCCATGGAGGACGTCCCTCCACGCAATATCCGGGCATCCTTGGCTGCATCCCCGGAGTTTGATCTGAGGCTGTTCCCCTCTCGGTTCAAATAGAAGCGAAATCGAACAATGCGAGGCGCTCATCGCATCGGCGGCGCACCGCGTAAGGGATGCCGCATCAACAGATTGACTTGCCGATGCGGCAATCTCCATTAGCGCATCGAGATGCTCGGACAACGTCAGCTTCCCGAGGCTTGCCGTACCATGCACGTAACCTCTCCGATACACCATAGCAGTGTTCACGATGGCACACCTCGCAAAATTTCATATCAACCTCAATTCATCCAGAGAAATACTTAATCCTTAAAAATATCGACGAATTTTTTCCAAAAACTATTTTATTTTTCAAAAAAATAAATTCACTTTTTCATTTATAGCGTGCGTGCCGATGAATTTATTGAATAAAAATGCGAAATGAATATCTTAATTCACAATAAAGAAATAATGTCGACACCATTTTCGAAACAAATATGTCAATCTTTGCTCATTTAGGTGGTCTTGACCTGCTCCCTGCGTTTAGCAGGGTGTTATGAACTTTGCCGCTGATAAGACAGCCAGAGCGTGGCGCTTGCGTACGTGGATCAGGGCTATACAGGCGAAGCGGCTCGTCAGGCAGCACAAAGCCACGGCATTGAGTTGGAGGTGCTCAACCACACCGAGGCCAAGCGCGGTTTCGTGTTGCTGCCCAGACGCTGGGTGGTCGAGCGCAGCTTCTCATGGGCTGCGCGCTTTCGACGCCTCGCGCGCGACGGTAAACGCTTGCCTCACACGCTGGCCGGATTCCATTTCCTCGCCTTCACCTGTCTAATGCTGCCCAAAATCATCGACTTCATTCATCTAGGTTCATAACAGGCTCTTCTATGAGGGCGTTGAAAAGCGCCTTGTTTTGACGATCGGGGCACTGTTTAAAAGGGTTTCGTATGCGATTGGCCGCTGAGTTGCCGATGGATCGTGCCGGATGCCTCGCTTGCGAGCGGGCCGGCCGGCGCGTTGCCGCGCAACGGCTGCGCTTGGGCGGCTCATCGCATTGCCCCTTGGGCACCGCTGCCAGTATTCGAGCCATTCGAGTCAGGTTGCTCGCCAGCATCGTCAGCTTGAAGTGCTGGTCGACTCGCTTGATGCCGCGATACGCGGTCT
>NZ_JPWT01000010.1:0-6964 GCF_000773065.1 Burkholderia sp. ABCPW 111
TGCGCGATGCGCGATGCGCGATGCGCGATGCGCGATGCGCGATGCGCGATGCGCGATGCGCGATGCGCGATGCGCGATGCGCGATGCGCGATGCGCGATCCGCGATCCGCGATCCGCGATCCGCAACGATGCAATCACGTCGCCGCGCATGATTCGAACGCGCCGGCGGCTGCGCATAAAGACCATCGCCGGCATGCGCATGCCACGTCAAACCGCGCACATTCCGCCGTCGATCACGAGCTCCGCGCCCGTCACGTAGCGGCTCTCGTCGGACGCGAGATAGACGGCCGCATGCGCGACGTCGTCCGGCTCGCCGAGCCGGCGCATCGGCACGCCGCGCGCGAGCTTGCGCGCCGCCTCCTTCTCGCCGACTTGCTGGACGATCGGCGCGACGATGCCCGTCATGATGAACGACGGATGGATCGAGTTGCAGCGCACCTCGGTCTGCCGGCGCGCGCAATCCACCGCGATGGATTTCGTCAGCGAAGCGACCGCCGCCTTCGACGCGTTGTACGCTGTGTAGTCAGGCTCGTGCTTGAACGCGGCGACCGACGAGATGTTGACGATCGACGCGGGCGCGCCCGCCTCCAGATACGGCAGCGCATGCTTCGTGCCGAGCACGATGCTCTCGACGTTGATCGCCATCACGCGCCGCCATTCGTCGAGCCGAACCTGCCCGACCGCGCCGAACGAGCCGACGCCCGCGTTGTGCACCAGCACCGACAATCCGCCCATCGCGTCGTTCGCCTGCGAAAGCCGCGACGCCCACTGCACTTCGTCGGCGACGTCCTGCACGGCCGCCCACGCGACGCGCTCGCCCGCCGCTTCGTTCAGCTGCGCCGCGAATGCGTCGAGCACCGCCGCGTCGACGATGTCGGTCAGGAACACTTTCGCCCCCTGCTCGGCCATTCGCCGCGCGATCGCGCGCCCAAGGCCGCCCGCCGCGCCGGTGATGAACGCCCGCTTGCCGGCAAGACGCGGCGCCAAGTTCTTCGTCATGAACACTCCCAGTCGTTTCGCTATTCGCTCGTCGCATGCGCGATCGCGCGCATGCGGAATGCGTGATACATGATGCGTCGCGCACCCCACGCGTCGCCGTGAACGCGGCTGCAATCGCAATCGGCGCCGCCGTCAGCAGCGTACGGCATCCGGTGCGGCATGCGTACGCCGAGCGCCAACCGTCAGACGGACAAATACCCGCCGTCGACGTTGAGCACCGCGCCCGTCGTGTAGCTCGACGCCGCCGACGCAAGATACAACACCGCGCCCGCCATCTCCGACGGCTGCGCGGCGCGCCGCATCGGCACGTGCGCGAGCACCTGCTTCAGCACGTCGGGCGCCTGCGTCAGCGCCGACGCGAATTTCGTGTCGGTGAGGCCCGGCAGCAGCGCGTTGCACCGCACGCCGCTCGCCGCGCATTCGATCGCGAACGCCTTCGTCATCGAGATCACCGCCGCCTTCGTGATCGAGTAGATGCCCTGCCAGTAGCCGGGAACCACGCCGTTCACCGACGCGACGTTGACGATCGATCCGCCGCCGCCCTTGCCCATCAGCTTCGCGCCGCGGCTCGACATGAAGAAGTAGCCGCGGATGTTCACGTCGACGGTCTTCTGGAACGCGCCGGGGTCGGTGTCGACGATCGGCCCGTAGTACGGATTCGCCGCCGCGTTGTTGACGAGCACGTCGAGCCGCCCGTGCTTGTCTTCGAGCGCGGCGAACAGCGCGTCGATCTGGTCGAGCTCGCCGATGTGGCACGCGGCCGCCTCGGCCGAGCCGCCGGCCTCGACGATCTCGTTCGCGATCGTGCGGCAATCGTCGATGCGCCGGCTCGTGACGACGACGTGCGCGCCGAACGCGCCGAGCAGCCTCGCGGCGTCCGCGCCGATGCCGCGGCTCGCGCCCGTGACGACGGCGATCTTGCCGGACAGATCGAACAGGTTGGATGCGGTCATGGAGAATATCCTGAGTCGATGAAGGGGGAGGAAATCAGCGATGCGTGACGAGCCGCTCGTCGTCCGCGCCGTCGAGGTGCGGCCAGCCGTTGTACGTCGTCACGCGCGCGCCGCCGCGGCCGATCCTGATTCGGCTCACGCTCGTGTTGACGAGCGGCCACGCGAGCTCGAAGCTGCGCTCGACGGGCACGCCGAGAAGCGTCGCGACGATCACGCCGATCGGCCCGCCCGACGTGAACGCCCAGATCTCGCGCGCCGGCTGCCGCGCGAGCGCGTCCCACGCCGCGAGCGTGCGCGCGCGGAATTCGGGCCACGGGCAGACGTAGTCGCCGTCGTGCGCGCCGCCCGTCCAGCGCGCGACGGCCGCCGCGAACAGCGCCTGGAACGCGCGGCGCGGATCGGCTTGCGCCCCCATCGCGCGCAGCAGCGCGTCGCGCGAAGCAAGCTCGGGCCGATGACGCGCGATCAACTCGTCCGAGTCGAGCTCGTCGAGGCCCGCGAGCGCGAGTCGCGGCGCGTCGACGCCCGCCGCGCGCGCGCAGCCGTCGGCCGTCTGCGCGTGGCGGCGCAGCGTGCCCGTCGCGATCAGCCCGGGCCGCCGCGCGCCGCGCGCCATCCACGCGCCGAGCCGCGCCGACTGCTCGTCGCCGAGCGGCGACAGGCAATCGTAATCGGCCGCATCGAAGCTCGCCTGCGCGTGGCGGATCAGGAACAGCTCGCTCATCGCGCACTCCCGGCCGCCGCCGCGATCACGCGCCGGCACCGCTCGCCGAGATAGCGCACGGCCGCGCCGAAGCCCGCGAACTGCTCGTTCGTCGTATGGCCGAGCACGAAGCGCCGGTAGATCTGCTGCGCGATCACCATCAGCCGGAACAGGCCGAACACTTCGTAGAACTCGAAGCCGCCGACGTCGATGCCCGTGCGCGCGCCGTAATAGTCGACCACCTCGCGGCGCGTCATCATCCCTTGCGCGTGCGTCGGCTGGCGGCGCATCGCGACGAACGCGGGATCGTCGTCGGCCTGCACCCAGTACGCGAGCGAGCCGCCGAGATCCATCAGCGGATCGCCTAGCGTCGCCATCTCCCAGTCGAGCACGCCGACGATCGACAACGGGTCGGCCGGATCGAGCACGACGTTGTCGAAGCGATAGTCGTTGTGAATCACGCAGATGCGGCGCTCGCTCGCCGGGCGGTTGCGCTCGAGCCACGCGAGCACGTCGTCGCACGGGTTCGCGCCGTCGGTGAGCGCCTTGCGCCAGCGCTCGCCCCAGCCGCTCAACTGCCGCGCGACGTAGCCCTCGCCCTTGCCGAGCGCCGCGATTTCGGCGCGCGACGCGTCGATCGCGTGCAGCTCGATCAGCCGATCGACGAAGCTCTCGCACAGCTTGCGCACGCCGTCGCGATCGAGGTTCAGCCCGGCGGGCAGTTCGCGCCGCAGGATCACGCCGGCGATGCGCTCCATCACGTAGAACTCGCTGCCGATCACCGCGGTGTCGTCGCAGCGCGCAAGGATCGCGGGCACGTAGCGGTAGTCCGGCTTGAGCGCCGCCATCACCGCCGCCTCGCGCAGCATGTCGTGCGCGGTGCCCGCCTTCGCGCCCGCGGGCGGCCGCCGCAGCACCAGCTCGCGATCGCCATAGCCGATCAGGTAGGTCAGGTTCGACGCGCCGCCGTGGAACTGCCGGATGCTCGGCTCGCCCGTCAAGCCGTCGATCCGCGACTTCAGGTACGCGTCGAGCTTCGCCGCGTCGAGCCGGTCTTCGTCGCGCACGTCGCGCGCATCGTCGAGGCGCACGCTCATGCCGCCTCCGCCGCGGCGAGCTGCCGCTTCACCTCGAGCTTCGCGACGACCGCGCGATGCACCTCGTCCGGCCCGTCCGCGATCCGCAGCACGCGCGCGTACGCATAGAGCGCCGCGAGCGGAAAGTCGTTCGACAGGCCCGCGCCGCCGTGGATCTGGATCGCCGCGTCGGCCGCCTGCTGCGCGACCGCCGGCACGACCACCTTGATCTGCGAGATCAGCGACAGCGCCGCCTTCACGCCCTGCGTGTCGATCGTCCACGCGGCCTTCAGCGTCAGGAGGCGCGCCTGCTCGATCGACATCCGCAGGTTCGCGACGACGTCGCCGTTGCCGCCGAGCTTGACGAGCGGCTTGCCGAACGCGGTGCGCGTCGTCGCGCGCGCGCACAGCAGCGTGAGCGCCTTCTCCGCCGCGCCGAGCGCGCGCATGCAATGGTGGATACGGCCCGGCCCGAGCCGGCCTTGCGCGATCTCGAAACCGCGCCCCGGCCCGAGGATCACGTTCGACGCGGGCAGCCGCACGTTCGTGAAGCTGACTTCGCCGTGGCCCGACGGCTCGTCGTACGCATTGAACACGGGCAGCATCCGTTCGATCTTCACGCCGGGCGCGTCGAGCGGGCACAGCACCATCGTGTGCCGGCGGTGCGGCTCCGCCTGCGGATCGGTGAGCCCCATGAAGATCACGACGCGCGCGAGCGGATGGCCGATGCCCGTCGACCACCACTTGCGGCCGTTCAGCACGACTTCGTCGCCGTCGATCGCCGCGGTGGCCCGCATGTTCGTCGCGTCCGACGACGCGACCTCCGGCTCCGTCATGCAGAACGCCGAGCGAATCTCGCCCGCGAGGAGCGGCTCGAGCCAGCGGCGGCGCTGCTCGGGCGAGCCGTAGCGCGCGAGCACCTCCATGTTGCCGGTGTCGGGCGCGTTGCAGTTGAACGCTTCGGGCGCGATGAACGAGTGCCCCATCAGTTCGGCGAGCGGCGCGTACTCCGCGTTCGACAGCCCCGCGCCGCCGTGCTCGGCCTGCGGCAGGAACAGGTTCCACAGGCCGGCCGCGCGCGCCTTCGCCTTCAGCGTTTCCATCACGTCGGGCTGGCGCCAGAGGCGCCAGTCGGCGCCGCCCGTCGATTGCTCGACATAGCGCGCCTCGACGGGCGCGATCTCGTCGCGCATGAAGCCCGCGATGCGCTCGCTCAGTTCGCGGCTGCGGGCCGAAGGGGAGAAATCCATGGCGTCTCCGTGTGGTCGGTTCGAATGAAGACGAGCGTACGCGATCCTCGACAATCGATGAAATGAATATTTATTATGCAAGGACATAGACTTCACTGATGGGCTTGCGCGATCGCGCGAGCCTTCCCGGAACGCCGAATCCCCGACATGCCGATGCCGCCCGACCACCGACTCGACCTGAACCTGTTCCGCGTGCTCGACGCGGTCTACGTGCAAGGCGGCATCAGCGCCGCCGCGCGCGCGCTGCACCTGACGCAGCCGGCCGTCACGCACGCGCTGAACCGGCTGCGCGCGCACTTCGGCGATCCGCTCTTCGTGCGGCAGGGCAACAAGGTCGTGCCGACCGAGCGCACGCGCGCGGTGATCGCCGACGTCCAGCTGCATCTGAAGGGGCTGCAGGACGCGGCGCGCGCTCAGACGCGCTTCAGCCCGGACGCGCTCGACCTCGGCTTCGTCGTCGGCGTGCGCGACGTGCTCGAATCGATCGCGCTGCCGCAGCTCGTCGCGTCGCTCGCGCGCGACGCGCCCGGCGTGCGGCTCGTGAGCCGCCGCGTGCCCGTCGCCGACATCGAGCGCGAGCTCGGCAGCGGCAACCTCGATCTCGCGATCGAGCGCCGGGTGCCCGCGGGGCCCCGGATCGTCGGCGAAAACGTGGTCGACGACACGCTCGTCGTCGCGATGCGGCACGATCATCCGCTCGCGGGCGCGCCGCTGCGCCGAGCCGACTATTTCGCCGCGCGGCACGTGACGGTGTCGCCGCTCGGCGAACCGCACACGCTCGACGTGCTGCTCGGCGCCGACGGCCGCTTCCGCCGCATCCAGCTCGTCTGCCAGCACTATTTCGCCGCGTGCCAGATCGCGGCGTCGGGCGATCTGCTGCTGACGCTGCCGCGCTCGTACGCGCTACGCATGACGCGGCTCCTGCCGATCGCGGTCCAGCCGCTGCCGCTGCGGCTCAAGCCCTATCCGATCCTCGCGTACTGGCACGAATCGCGCGAGCTCGACCGCGCGCACCAGTGGCTCCGCGAGCGCGTGATCGATGCCGTGCGCGCGGCGTCGACGCATCCCGCGGGCGCATGACGGCCGCTGCACGCGGGCGCGAAGCCGTTTATGCTCGTGAATCGGGGCCGGCATGCCGGCCGCTCCTTCCCTTTACCTCGAGGACACGCGATGCCGCTCATTCACGCCTCAGCCGAAATGGCGCTCGACGCGCCGAACTACGTCGTCGATCTCGAAGCCGGCAAGCATCGCCTGCAAGGCGACGAAAACGAGCACGAGGGCGGCGGCAACGTCGGGCCCGCGCCGTACGAGCTCGTGCTGTCGGGGCTCGCCGCGTGCACGGTCGCGACGCTGCGGATGTACATGCAGCGCAAGGAATGGCCGGCCGCGCGCCTCGCCGCGCGCGCCGAACTGCACGTCGACCGCGAGGGCGCGCAGTACGTGCGGCGCACGATCGCGGTCGACGGCGCGCTCGATGATGTGCAGCGCAAACGGCTCGCGGAAATCGCCGAGAAGACGCCCGTCACGCTGTTCATCAAGCGCGGGACGCGGATCGAGACGACGTTGAAGTGACGGATGCGGCGGCGCGGCGTAGGGCGGCGCGACGTGCCGCGTTGCGCTGCGACACGCGGCGGCGTCGTGCGTGCCGCGTTGCGCCGCACCGTGCCATGTCAGGCGTCGGGTGACGCGGTGACGCGCCTCGATCGCTTAGCGGCGGCGATGCGGGACAAATCGGGCCCGCCCGTTCGATGGATGCGCGTTGCAGGCTCTCGCGCGTGCGCGCTTCGCATCCGCGGCGGTGGCGGCGGCGGCGGCGGCAGCGCCGCTTCGGTCACCGGCGCCGACCTCTCGGCAGCCGCACGTAAGCTCGCCCGCCAGAACCGGACCGGCGGCGGCACCGCGCCCGGCCGTCGCACCGACCGCCCGAACCGCGAGCGACGATGCAACCGGGCGGCATGCAACCAAGCGGCGAGGCGGGGCCAG
>NZ_JPWT01000011.1:0-6232 GCF_000773065.1 Burkholderia sp. ABCPW 111
ACCGACCGCCCGAACCGCGAGCGACGATGCAACCGGGCGGCATGCAACCAAGCGGCGAGGCGGGGCCAGACGACGCGTCACGCCCCACGCCGCCGAACGGGCGCGACGCGCCCGAGGGTCAAGGCAGCGTCAGCAGAATCGACTTCGGCCCGCCCGGCAGATTGTGCGGCTGCCCCACCGCGTAGCCGCCCGTGCTCATCCGGAAGTTGCCGTTGACCACCGAGAACTGATAGTTCGAGCAGATCTCGTTGTGATCGGGCGTGTAGACGGCCGACGTCGTCGCCTTCTTGACCGCGACCCACCGCCCGGCCACCCTGTCGAACGCCCATACGTTGCCGTACTGTCCGGCCCGCTGCGTCGCGTCGAGACACGACGCGCCTTGCGTCGCCCAATCCTCGACGAAGCTGTTCGCGAAATTCGCCGACTGCAGGCTCTTCTGATAGCGCAGCGTCGCGATCAGCTCGCGCACGTTGGTCGACGTGTCCGTGAACCACACCGAATAGTCGGTCTGGTTCTGGCCGGCGACGGGCGCGATCGAAGCCATGAAGCGATATGTCCGGCCCGCGACGGGCGCATGGCTCTTCGAGCACTTGTAGCCGGTGCCTTCGCCGCCGAACTGCGTGCAGCTGACGCCCGGCCCCTTCGCGATGATCTGCGGCGACTTGCCGTTCGCGTCCCACACGGAAAACAGGACCAGGCCGTTCTGCTTGCCGTCGACCGACTGGATGCCGGTGTAAGCGCCCGGCCAGCCGATCGCTTCCCAATAGGTGGTCGGCGCGAGCGCTTCGGGCGTCACGTCGACGCTGAACGCGGTCCAGCCGCTCGCCTGCTGGTAGTTCAGATGGACGGAGTTCGCGCGCGTGCGGTGCGGCTGCGCCGAGCCGCCGATCGCGACGCTCTGCGCCGTGCCGTCGAACCTGCGGATGCTCGCCACCGCCGTTTGCGCGCCGCCGCTGCCGGCGATCCACCACGCGGACGCGACCCCGTCCGCGCCGGTCGACGCGTTCACCGGAAAGAGCCAGCCCGACGCACTGCCTGCGCCCCGCGGCTGCCACGCGACATCGCAGCCGGAAACCGGCTGGCCCTTGTTCGTCACCTTCACCGTCAGCATGACGGGGTTGTGCGTGCGGTTGTTCGACGTGATCGCCGGATCGTAGAGCGTCGACGAGAACGCCGAGCCTTGTCTCGCGACGAGCGGTGCGCTCGTCGACGAAGCGATCACGGAGCCGTTCAGGCAGGCGCCGGCGGCCGTCGCGTCGACGGCCGCCACGGCCAGGACGGTTGCTGCGATGCACTTGAATTTCAATTCGATCCTCCTCGTACGGATGTTTCGATTGGCGGACATGCGTCGTGCACTATAAGCGACGCTCACTCGCCCGATGAAAATAACCGACCATATCCGACGGGATAATCAATTTCTTTTAATATTTAATATGTTATCTACTTGTTTAAATGATCGAAGCCGACTCCGTGAAAGTCGGCGCCGCGCTTTTCATCGGCCCGTCCGGCGGCTCGCAACGCGCGACACTGCTCACTTCGCCCGAACGAAGCGGCGCTGCCGACAGGAAATCGAAGCCGTTCGAAAAACGTCCGTTCCGATGAATCGATTGCCGCCGATTAAACATCAGGCTGCCGATTGATTGCGCATTCACGTCGGTATTCGCCGGCAGCGCGAATCAGCCTCGATCGCATTCGAAATCCGTCGACCGGATGCCCCGAACGCCGATTCCCGGAATGCTTCGAGTGACGGGGAACGATCGCCGCGACGCCGCGCCGATGCCGGTTCGTACGAAACCCGGCGTGCCGGGCGCGTCGATGTCGCGATAAACGACCATCTTGCGCCGATCCTCGCGCGGGGATGCGGGAACCGGCGATACGCCGAGCCCCGCGCCGACGAGACTCACGGTGGTGTCCCTCCGGATCGCACGCTGCGAGACCTGCGGCGTGCAGCCCGCCTGAGCGCGCGCGTCGACGATGCGGCCGTGCAAACCCAAGCCTTCGGATTCGGGAGACAAGGCCCACGGCACAGCGGCGAGCGATGCGAGCGGCACGGCGCCGGCGCGGGCGCGGCCGATCGCGAGCCCGGCGTTTCTGCGCAAGCCCTGACGGAAGATTCGGGCGCGCAACGCGGCGACGTGGAACGGTCCGCCGGCACGCACGCGAATTGACGGATTCGCTGCACGCGCCGGCCGCACGGACGCCCGTGCGGCGACGCCGCGCGACCGCGTTACAGCCCGAGCGCCGACAGATCGAGCTTGCCGCCCTTGACGGGCGGACACCAGAAGAACGAGCCGGTGATCGGCTGCGTGAAGCGGAACAGGCCGTCGTGCACGCCGTCGGTCGCGCCGATCATCCGGCGCATCTGCACCTCGAACGCGCGGAACGAATGTCCGAATGCGACGAAATACAAGCCGGCGCGACGCTCGTCCGCCCACGGCGACGAGCGCCGCAGCACCTTCGCCTCCGGCTTGAAGCTCTCCTGCTCGGTGCGCTTCACGTGCGCGTACGCGGGCGCGTCTTCGAGTTCTTCGTTGTCGTCCTTGCGGCGGCCGATGATCCGGTCCATTTCGTCGCCCGGGATCTCGCGCATCTTGCCGAAGTCGTGCACCCATTGCTGGACCGCGACGAAGCTCGCGCCGTCGAAGCCCGCGCCCTTGCCGGACACGAACGCGGTTTCGATCGCCTCGTCGCCTTCCGGGTTCTCGGTGCCGTCCTCGTAGCCGGACAGGTCGCGGTCGTCCGCGTAGCGGAACGCGTTCGCGGCGCAGTCGAGCTCGAACGCGGGCGCGACGAGCTGCTCGATCTCGCGCGAGCGCACGGTGGCCGCGCCGAGATCGTCGGCGCGCAGCCAGACCCAGAGCGCCGCGGGCGTCGACGGCACCGGCGCGCCCGGCACCGACAGCTCCGGAAACTCCTTCAGGCCGTCGATCTTCTTGTCGAGCGCCTGCACGAGCGACGGCCCGATGCCGATCACCGTGTCGACGCCGTCAATGGCGTCACGCAACGCGGCGAGCGCGCTCGCCGCACGCTCCGGATGCGTGATCCGGAAGGACAGGTAGCGGCTCGCCGCCGGAATCGGAGCCAGAATGCCTTGCTGAAAATCGCTCATCGTTTCCTCGATGCAGTGTTCGGTTCTACAGGGTGGGGGACGCCGGATTGTCCCATAACGTCGGGACGCGCCTGCTTGGGACGTGCCTGCTTGGGAAGTGCCCGTTCGGGACATGCCCGTTCGGGACGTGCCCGTTCGGGACATGCCCGTTCGGGAGCGGCCCTTCTGGGAGAGACGCGTTCGGGGCTGCATGTTTGGGACGTGCCCGTCTGGGACGCGCCCGCTTGGGACATGCCCGCTCGGCGGGCGTCCGTTCGCGCCGTCCCGGTCGGGAACGCGTCGTCCCGAGCACATGCGTTCGCCGCGGCCCCCCCGGAACGGGGAGCCACGGTCGCAATACACGCGCTCGAAGCATGTCCGGCCGCGCGCAAGCCCAAACCGACGCACCCGCCCGGGACATATCAGCGGACGCATCCCGCCCGCGACTTCCGCATCGGCGACATGCACGCCGTGAAAGCTTCGCGCGCCGCGCACGCGTACGCGTGTACGAACCGCTTCGGCCCGCCGGGCGCATAGCGCCACACGCATACGCCCATACGCCCGGCGCGCCCGCGCGTGGCAATCGCGGCGCACGTCGAGTCCCGATGCCAACCGACTCCCTCCGCCCCCAATCGAACGCGGCGAGCCGCATCGCCGCGCATCGCCCCGTATCGAATCGGCAACATCCATTCGTCTGACATTGCAGCAATGCGAAACGGCCGCTAGAATCGCTTCACGAGCTGAACTCCGCTCGCTTTCACTCCACTCACTCAACGTTCGAAGGAGGTGCCAGATGTCGCGAATGCATGTCACCTCCCCGACGGCAGTTCCACGACGCGCGTTCTAAGTCGTCGTCTTCGCGGGCCACTATCCAGCCCGCACAGCTTCCGGACAGTTCCCCGCCTTCGCTTCGCGCGCTGACGCGCAGCGGCATGCGTCCGGCTTTCGTTTCGAACAACAATCGACAAGTCCCGTTCGCCACGAGCGACCGGGCCCCGACAAATGGCCCAAAAAACAACCCATCCGGGTGGACGAGCGTTTACCGACGTGCTCGCGTTCACCTTCCGGCACTGGCGCGCGCAACCCGCGCGCATCGCCGCCATCGCGTTCTTCGCGCTCGCCACCGCGCTCGGCGACGTGCTGACGCCGCTCTTCGCGGGACGCCTCGTCGACGCGCTGTCGCACGGCGTCACCGCCGCGGACAAGGCGCTCGCATGGAGCCGCGCGCTGCACGCGTTCGGCATGCTGATCGGCATCGGGCTCGCTTGCACGTTGCTGCGGCAGGCGGCGTTCCGCAACATCATCGTGCTGACGCTCGAGATGATGAGCCAGATCGCGGCGAACGCGTTCCATCGCGTGCAGCGCTTTTCGACCGACTGGCACGCGAACAGCTTCGCCGGCTCGACCGTGCGCAAGATCACGCGCGGCATGTGGGCGATCGACCTGCTCAACGACACGCTGCTCGTCGCGCTGCTGCCGTCCGTCGTGATGCTCGCGGGCGCGACGCTTCTGCTCGGCTCGCACTGGCCGGTGATGGGCGCGGTGGTCGGCGGCGGCTCCGTCGTGTTCATCGCGGTGACGGTCACGATGTCGCTGCGCTTCGTCGCGCCCGCCGCGCGGCTCGGCAACCTGTGGGACACGCGTATGGGCGGCGCGCTCGCCGACGCGGTGAGCTGCAACCCGGTCGTCAAGGCGTTCGGCGCGGAGACCCGCGAAGAGGCGCGGCTCGACGGCGTCGTGTCGAAGTGGCGCGCGCGCACCCGCCGCGCGTGGCGGCGCGGCACGCTGAACGGCGGCGTGCAGGGCGCGATGCTCGTCGCGATGCAGGCGGCGATCCTCGGCGCGGCGCTGTGGCTGTGGGCGCACGATCGCGCGAGCGTCGGCGACATCGCGTTCGCGCTCACGACGTTCCTCGTGCTGCAAGGCTATCTGCGCGACATCGGGATGCACATCCGCAACCTGCAGCGCTCCGTCAACGACATGGAGGAGCTCGTGTCGCTCGAGCGGCAGCCGCTCGGCATCGACGACAAGCCGGGCGCGAAGCCGATCTCGATCGCGCACGGCGAGATCCGCTTCGAGCACGTGACGTTCGGCTACAGCGGCGCGCATGCGAAGCCGCTGTACGACGATTTCTCGATCCGGATCGCGCCGGGCGAGCGAATCGGGCTCGTCGGGCATTCGGGCTCGGGCAAGACGTCGTTCATCAAGCTGATTCAGCGGCTGTACGACGTCGACGGCGGGCGCATCGCGATCGACGGGCAGAACATCGCCGACGTCACGCAGGCTTCGCTGCGCAGCCAGATCGCGATCGTCCAGCAGGAGCCGCTGCTGTTCCACCGCACGCTCGCCGAGAACATCGCGTATGCGCGACCCGGCGCGACGCGCGGCGAGATCGAGCGCGCCGCGCGGCTCGCGAGCGCGCACGAGTTCATCGCCGAGCTGCCGCAGGGCTACGACACGCTCGTCGGCGAACGCGGGATCAAGCTGTCGGGCGGCGAGCGGCAACGCGTGGCGATCGCGCGCGCGTTCCTCGCCGACGCGCCGGTGCTGATCCTCGACGAAGCGACGTCGAGCCTCGGTAGCGAAAGCGAGGTGCTGATCCAGCAGGCGATGGAGCGGCTGATGGTCGGACGCACGACGCTCGTCGTCGCGCACCGGCTGTCGACGGTGCGCGCGCTCGATCGGCTGATCGTGCTCGACAAGGGGCGCGTGATCGAGGAAGGCAGCCACGACGAGCTGATCCGGCTCGAAGGCGGCGTCTACCGGCGGCTGTTCGAGCGGCAGGCGCTCGAGCTCGCGAAGGGCCTGATCGAGCAGACGGGCGGCGACGCCGCCGAGTGGCTGAGCGACGAGCATGACGGACGCGACGAGCGCAACGAGCGCGGCGAACGCGACAAGCCCGGCGTGCTCGACGGACACGACGCGCGGCGCGCGCATCGCGCGCCCGACGACGGCGACGGGCGGATCGACGATTCGGCGGTCGCTGTCGAGAAGTAGCCGCGGGCGCGACGAAGGCAAGGCACGGGCGCGCGCGAGCGCGCCGACCGTCTTGCGTCGCTTCGTCTTGCGTCGCTTCGTCTTGCGTCGCTTCGTCTTGCGTCGCTTCGTCTTGCGTCGCTTCGTCTTGCGTCGCTTCGTCTTGCG
>NZ_JPWT01000012.1:0-5931 GCF_000773065.1 Burkholderia sp. ABCPW 111
GGAAGCGGCGGAAGCGGCGGAAGCGGCGGAAGCGGCGGAAGCGGCGGAAGCGGCGGAAGCGGCGGAAGCGGCGGAAGCGGCGGAAGCGGCGGAAGCGGCAAAAATGATCGCATAAGCCGGTTCGCCCGGCCTGCACCGAATCGATCGATTTTGTGCCGCTCCGGTAACGCGTGAGCCCCGCCGCCCGTGAACCGCCGGCTGTCCGGCGCAGTCGCTCCGGTCGGCACCCGGATTCGGCGGTCGCGGCCGATAGCCGCAGATCGCCCGACCAAGCCGCTGCCGTCGCCGAGCCGCCGGCCCGACCGCCACGACGCGCGCCCCGCCCTTGCCGGGCCGAATCCGGCCTCGGGGCCGTGCCCGTCGGCCTATCCGCTGGTCCGACCGCCCGCCCCAACCGGCGTGACGGCCCGACGGCCGGACAACCCGAAATCCCGACAGCCCGAAATCCCAACGGCCCGACGGTCCGACGGTCCGTTTGACATTGTTTATCGATTCGACCGAGGAACCGACGGCGCCGCCGACAGTCGCCTTGCGTTTTTTGCGTCGATTGACGATCCTACGCACCTTCCGGCGAGCCGGGGGCCACGTGCGCCTGCCGCGCCGCCCCGCCGTCGTCCCGGACCGTGCCGGTCCGTCATCGCGCCGCGAGCCGCGGCGCCGCGCATTCGACGTACGCCAGAACGATTGCACGATCGACCGAACCGCCGCGCGCGAGCCGCCCTTGCGCCGCGCCGCCGGTTTGCGCAGCATTCCGACAGAACCCTGCCCTTCGGGGCGCCCGATATTCCGCTTATGTTCGAATCCCTGACGACCCTGATCAAGAAGTGGCGCGCGTCGCGCAGCGCGAGTCATCAGCTCGACGCGCTCCTCGCGACGGCCGACGCCGACGCTCCTTACGCGGAGCGCGCCGAATGGCTGATCGAGCTCGCGCACTGGCTGCGCCGCGACGGCGCGATGCTGGCCGCCGCGCCCGCGCAGGCCGAATCCGGCGAACGCACGTTCGCCGCGCACGCGCGGCTGCGCTACGTGCTCCACGTGCTCGATCGCAACCCCGAGTGGAAGACGAACGTCGCGCGCGTGCTGCGCGGCGTGCTGCGCGAAAGCGACGGCATCTCGCTGCTGTGCGACGCCGGAATGCCCGTGCATTCGGGCTTCTTCGGCGCGCTCGTCGAGCGGATCGACTCGTCGCTGATCCCGCCCGCGCCGAACCGCCGCGAGCTCGCCGCGCTGTTCACGCTGATGTTTCCGTCGACGCCCGACGCGCAATGGATCGACGCGCTGCCCGACGATCTGCTCGCGCGCCTGGCCGATCTGTTCGCGTTCGACGTGACCGACAAGGAGCGCCACCAGCCCGGCTCGCTCTCGCGCGACCTGCTCGCCGCGCTGCACAACCTCACGTGCCAGATCAGCTCGACGGGCCTGTCGCAGACGGTACGCAGCCGCCTGTCGGACGAGGACGCGCGCACGCCGCTCGAAGCGCAGCCGTTCTACCGGCTCACGCGCGCGATGCTCGCCGTCGAGACCGCGCAAGCCGCGCTCGACGACGGCGGCGCTCCGAGCAAGCTGCTGCACGAAGTCAACTATCTGCGCGTGCTGCTCGACGAGTGCCGCGTGTCGATCGACGACGTGTTCTCGCATCTGTACCGCAACGGCGTGTCGGTCGACATCGTGTTCCAGGTCGAGCGCATGCGCATGCGCATCCTGCGCGCGGAGACGCTGCTGAATGCGTGGATGGCGCGCGACGATCTGCGCGGCCTCGCGCGCCTGACGGCCGAGCTCGTCGACGCGAATCAAAACAGCCAGAGCGTGTCGCACCTCGTGCGCAGCAACTTCGCCCTCTTCGCGCGCAAGCTCGTCGAGACCAACGCCGACACCGGCGAGCACTACATCTCGCGCGGCCGCGCCGAGTATCTGAGGATGCTGCGGGCGGCGGCGGGCGGCGGGCTCGTGACGGTCGTGACCGTCTGCATCAAGTTCGGGATCACGGGCGCGCACCTGCAATCGATGCTCGAAGGGCTGCTCGCCGGCATCAACTACGCGGCGAGCTTCATGCTGATGCACTTCCTGCATTTCACGCTCGCGACGAAGCAGCCCGCGATGACCGCGCCGACGCTCGCGCGCGAGCTCGACGGCACCGGCCACGACGAAGGCGTGAAGCAGTTCGTGTCGTCGGTGATCGCGCTGATCCGCACGCAGGCGGCCGCGATCTGCGGCAACGTGCTCGTCGTGCTGCCCGTCTGCTTCGCCGTGCAGATGTTCGCGAGCAGCGTGCTGCACGCGAACGTGATTTCGCCGGAGAAGGCGCACGCGACGCTGAAGTCGTTCTCGCTCATCGGCCCGACGCCGATCTACGCGGCGCTGACGGGCGTGCTGCTGTGGGCGTCGAGCCTGCTTGCCGGCTGGGCCGACAACTGGTTCGTGCTGCATCGCGTCGGCGACGCGCTCGCGTACAACCGCCGCCTGCGGATCACGCTCGGCGTCGCGGGCGCGGCGAAGCTCGCGCATTTCTGCCGCTCGAACGTGGCGGGCGTGGTCGCCAACGTCGGGCTCGGGCTGATGCTCGGCCTCGTGCCGGCGATCGTCAGCGCATTCGCGTTCTCGTTCGAGGTGCGGCACGTGACGCTCTCCGCAGGCTCGATCGGCGTCGCGCTCGGCGTGCTCGGCGAGGAAACGCTGCGCTCGGCCGAGCTGTGGTGGGCGGTTGCGGGCGTCTTCAGCATGGCGATCCTCAACGTCGCGGTGAGCTTCGCGCTCGCGTTCACGATGGCGGTGCGCTCGCGCAGCCTGCGGCCGACGAAGGTGCGCGCGCTCGTCGCCGCGATCGGCCGCGCCGTGCTCGCGCGGCCGGCGAGCCTCGTCTGGCCGCCGCGCGGCGCCGCGGCAAGCGATTCCCGCGCGCACTGATCGGGCGGCCGAGCGGGCCGGCGCGGCGGCACGGCGGCGCCCCCCGAGCGGGGAAAGCGCGCCGACGGCGCCGCGCGACGCACCGCGGGCACCGGGGCGGCACGCGGCGACCTCGCGCCGCCCCGGCCGCCGCGCGCGAATCGCGACAACGAACAGGGTGCGTGCGTCGAAGTCGAGGAAGTCGACCCGCCGCACGGGAACACGGCGACGCGCCGATACCCCGATACCCCGATACGCCAACACGCACGATTTCGCCTACCCTGCGCCGATGCGCGGCGCTCTGCGCAACCGCCCGCGGCGAGCCCGCCCACCCCGCGTACAATGGCGTACTTTTGCACGCACCAGCCCGCCTTATGTCCTCGCCGACCCTATTCGACTTCTTCGCTCCCTGCCCGCGCGGGCTCGAAGCCGCGCTCGCCGCCGAGCTCGCGGAAATCGCCGCGCGCCATGCGATCGCCCCGTACGACGCGGGCGAGCAGGTGCCGGGCGGCGTCCATTTCCGCGGCGGCTGGGCGGCCGGCATGGCGGCCAACCTGCATTCGCGGATCGCGAGCCGCGTGCTGCTGAAGATCGCGCACCGTCCGTACCGCAACGAGCAGGACGTCTACGCGCTCGCGCTCGAGCAGCCTTGGGAGCGCTGGTTCGCGTCGACGCAGACGCTGCGCGTCGACATCACCGCGATCAAGTCGCCGCTGAAGAGCCTCGAATTCGCGACGCTGCGCGTGAAGGACGCGATCTGCGACCGCCTGCGCGAGAAGACGGGCGCGCGCCCGAGCGTCGACACCGCGCAGCCGGACGTTCGCGTATTCGCGTTCCTGACGGCCGGCGACTGCACGCTTTACCTCGATACGTCGGGCGAGCCGCTATTCAAGCGCGGCTGGCGCCTCGACAAGGGCGCGGCGCCGCTGCGCGAGAACCTCGCGGCGGGCATCCTGCGCCTGACCGGCTGGACGCCCGGCACGCCGCTGTACGACCCGATGTGCGGCAGCGGCACGTTCGTCGCGGAAGCCGCGCAGATCGCGCTCGGCGTGGCGCCGGGCATCGAGCGCCGCTTCGGCTTCGAGAAGCTCAAGCAGTACGACATCACCGCGTGGCAGGCGCTGAAGGTCGCGGCGATGGACGCGAAGCGCGCGGCGCGCGGCAAGCGCGATGATCTGCTCGTCTTCGGCAGCGACATCTCCGGCGACATGCTCGAGAAGACGCGCGCGAACCTCGAGCGCGCGGGCGTGCCGTCGCTGTGGCTCAAGCAGCTCGACGCGCGCAACATGGCGCCGCCCGTCGAAACGCCCGGCGTGATCGTCACGAACCCGCCGTACGGCGAACGGATCGAGGTGCGCGGCCGCGGCCCACGCGGCGACGCGCGCGAGACGGGGAGAAACCGCGGCGGCGACGACGCGTTCCGCCGCACGCACACCGACGCGCCCGACGGCGAATTCTTCCGCGCGGTGGGCGACGCGCTCAAGCAGCGCTTCACCGGCTGGCAGGCGTTCATGCTGAGCTCGGACCGCACGCTGCCGGGCCAGCTGCGGCTGCGCGAATCGGCGAAGACGCCGCTCTTCAACGGCGCGCTCGAGTGCCGGCTGTTCCGCTTCGATCTGATCGCGGGCAGCGTCCGGCAGCGCCCGGCGGCCGCCGACGGCGACGGCGAGTAACGCGCGGCGCGTTCGGCGGCGGCGCATTGCCCGCGCCGCGCAAGCGGCGATCCGGAGCGGCTGACGCGATCGCCCCGTGGCGCGCCGAATCATTCGGTGCGGATGTTGGACACGGCCGGGCGGGCACAGCCTGTTGAGCTCGGCCGTTGAGCTCGGCCGGTCGGGCGCCGCCGGTCAGGCGCCGCCGGTCGGGCACGGCCGGTCAAGCACGGCGGGATAAGCGCGGCCGGTCAGGCACGAAGCGCGAACGGTCCGCATCAAGCTTGCGCCGTGTGGCGAACGCGCCGATTCCGAGCCGCAGGCGCGATCGCCCGCCCGCGCGCCGGCCCCCATCCGGCGCGGCCGGTTGACTGCGGCCGGTTCGACACGACGCGCCGCTGGCCCGCATCGGCAGCCGCGCTCGAATCGCCCCGCCGGCCCCGTGCGTCGTGCGGCGCGCATGTCGATGCGGCGAGCGCGCAGTCGTCATTTCTTTTCAACGTCACCGTGCCAACGGCGCGCCGTCATCGCGAGCGGCCGCCCCGTCTCGAGCAGCGTCTTCAGGCTCGACAGCACGACGGGCCAGCCCATCCTGATTCCGCGGTCCATGTCCGAATCCGGCACGAGATTCTCGTGCTTCACGGTGAGGCGCACCGCGTCGTCCATGAACGGCTCGACGGCGAACGTCACGCGCGTGTCCTCGCTGCCGGTCGGAAATCGCCACGAGATCACGAGCCGGCTCGGCGAATCGTTCTCGATCACGTCGCCGACGAGATCGACCGTGCGCGGATCGTCGTAATCCTGGTGCTCCCAGCGCGAACCGGGCTTCCAGTCCGGCGACGCGTTGCGGTGCCGGCACCAGTACTCCTTCGTCAGCTCCGCGTTGGTGAGCGCATCGAACACGCGCTCGGGCGTCGATGCTATGTATGTCACATACACATAAGCGGGGTCAGCCATCGTCGTCTCCCTGTCCTCATCGGTGCGGGCCGCGCCGGGCCCGCGTTGCGGATTGGCGAGCGCCTGCGGGCGGCGCCCGAGCTTGCCGATCCGGCGCTCGGCGGTTTCGGCGGTTTCGGCGGTTTCGGCGGTTTCGTCGATCTCGTCGAGCGCGGCGAGCGCGGCGAGCGGCTCGGAATTCGGGTCATCCAATTTCTGGCGGCCGCGCGCCCCGCACGATCGCCGCGGTATTCACACCCTCGGAGCACGTCTCGCACGTGCCGCCCCGTCGATTGCCGACGCCTCGCGGCGCGTCGCCGGTGTTATGGCGAACCTATCGGCGAGTTCTTTGTCCAGCCCTTTCGGCAAGCTCTTCGGCAAGCTCTTCGGCAAGCTCTTCGGCAAGCTCTTCGGCAAGCTCTTCGGCAAGCTCTTCGGCAAGCTCTTCGGCAAGCTCTTC
>NZ_JPWT01000013.1:0-5779 GCF_000773065.1 Burkholderia sp. ABCPW 111
GTTCAGGGGATTGGCGGAGGCGTAAAAAGCAAAACCCCCGCCGGCGAGGGCGGGGGTTTTCAGAGGGGAGCCTGACGATTACCTACTTTCACACGGGCAATCCGCACTATCATCGGCGTGGAGTCGTTTCACGGTCCTGTTCGGGATGGGAAGGGGTGGGACCGACTCGCTATGGTCATCAGGCAAAGAGGGTTGTTCTGCTGGCGCGGCCAACAGAACCAATCTGGGAAGAAGCAGTAATCTTGGGTGGGTTGTGAGGTTGTATCTCACACATACGCGGGACTTCAACCGCAGTACGTCGAGCGCCTTGCACTCGACACTCGATATCCGTGAGCGCTGACGCGCCAACGACTACCGAGACAGACTTGTTATAGGATCAAGCCTTACGGGCAATTAGTATCGGTTAGCTGAACGCATTACTGCGCTTACACACCCGACCTATCAACGTCCTGGTCTCGAACGACCCTTCAAGGGGATCAAGTCCCCGGGGAAGTCTCATCTTAAGGCGAGTTTCCCGCTTAGATGCTTTCAGCGGTTATCTCTTCCGAACATAGCTACCCGGCGATGCGACTGGCGTCACAACCGGTACACCAGAGGTTCGTCCACTCCGGTCCTCTCGTACTAGGAGCAGCCCCCTTCAAACTTCCAACGCCCACGGCAGATAGGGACCAAACTGTCTCACGACGTTTTAAACCCAGCTCACGTACCTCTTTAAATGGCGAACAGCCATACCCTTGGGACCGGCTACAGCCCCAGGATGAGATGAGCCGACATCGAGGTGCCAAACACCGCCGTCGATATGAACTCTTGGGCGGTATCAGCCTGTTATCCCCAGAGTACCTTTTATCCGTTGAGCGATGGCCCTTCCATACAGAACCACCGGATCACTATGACCTGCTTTCGCACCTGCTCGACTTGTCGGTCTCGCAGTTAAGCACGCTTATGCCATTGCACTATCAGCACGATTTCCGACCGTACCTAGCGTACCTTCGTACTCCTCCGTTACGCTTTGGGAGGAGACCGCCCCAGTCAAACTGCCTACCATGCACTGTCCCCGACCCGGATCACGGGCCAAGGTTAGAACCTCAAACAAACCAGGGTGGTATTTCAAGGACGGCTCCACCGAAACTAGCGTTCCGGTTTCATAGCCTCCCACCTATCCTACACAGATCGGTTCAAAGTCCAATGCAAAGCTACAGTAAAGGTTCATGGGGTCTTTCCGTCTAGCCGCGGGTAGATTGCATCATCACAAACACTTCAACTTCGCTGAGTCTCGGGAGGAGACAGTGTGGCCATCGTTACGCCATTCGTGCAGGTCGGAACTTACCCGACAAGGAATTTCGCTACCTTAGGACCGTTATAGTTACGGCCGCCGTTTACCGGGACTTCAATCAAGAGCTTGCACCCCATCATTTAATCTTCCGGCACCGGGCAGGCGTCACACCCTATACGTCCACTTTCGTGTTTGCAGAGTGCTGTGTTTTTATTAAACAGTCGCAGCCACCAGTTTATTGCAACCCCTTCACCCTTTGCGCGCAGGCGCATCAAGCTACCAGGGCGTACCTTATCCCGAAGTTACGGTACCAATTTGCCGAGTTCCTTCTCCCGAGTTCTCTCAAGCGCCTTAGAATACTCATCTCGCCCACCTGTGTCGGTTTGCGGTACGGTCATTGTTAAACTGAAGCTTAGAGGCTTTTCTTGGAACCACTTCCAATTGCTTCGCTTCCTAAGAAGCTCGCGCCACACCCTTGAATTCCGCGCCCGGATTTGCCTAAGCGCCTTCTCCAATGCAGCGACCGGGACTTCCAACACCCGGACAACCTTCCGCGATCCGTCCCCCCATCGCATTTAACAATGGTGCAGGAATATTGACCTGCTTCCCATCAGCTACGCATTTCTGCCTCGCCTTAGGGGCCGACTCACCCTACGCCGATGAACGTTGCGTAGGAAACCTTGGGCTTACGGCGAGGGGGCCTTTCACCCCCTTTATCGCTACTCATGTCAGCATTCGCACTTCCGATACCTCCAGCACGCTTTTCAACGCACCTTCGCAGGCTTACGGAACGCTCTCCTACCATGCGTGCAAAGCACGCATCCGCAGCTTCGGTATATGGCTTAGCCCCGTTACATCTTCCGCGCAGGACGACTCGATCAGTGAGCTATTACGCTTTCTTTAAAGGGTGGCTGCTTCTAAGCCAACCTCCTGACTGTTTTAGCCTTCCCACTTCGTTTCCCACTTAGCCATATTTGGGGACCTTAGCTGGCGGTCTGGGTTGTTTCCCTCTTGACACCGGACGTTAGCACCCGATGTCTGTCTCCCGTGATTGCACTCTTCGGTATTCGGAGTTTGCTATGGCGGGGTAATCTGCAATAGACCCCCCAACCATGACAGTGCTCTACCCCCGAAGGTGAGACACGAGGCACTACCTAAATAGTTTTCGGAGAGAACCAGCTATTTCCAAGTTTGTTTAGCCTTTCACCCCTATCCACAGCTCATCCCCTAACTTTTCAACGTTAGTGGGTTCGGACCTCCAGTACGTGTTACCGCACCTTCATCCTGGCCATGGATAGATCACTTGGTTTCGGGTCTACGCCCAGCAACTGAACGCCCTATTCGGACTCGCTTTCGCTACGCCTGCCCTATTCGGTTAAGCTTGCTACTGAACGTAAGTCGCTGACCCATTATACAAAAGGTACGCCGTCACCCCTTACGAGGCTCCGACTGTTTGTATGCATGCGGTTTCAGGATCTATTTCACTCCCCTCCCGGGGTTCTTTTCGCCTTTCCCTCACGGTACTGGTTCACTATCGGTCGATCACGAGTATTTAGCCTTGGAGGATGGTCCCCCCATCTTCAGACAGGATTTCACGTGTCCCGCCCTACTTGTCGTACACCTAGTTCTTCCATACTGTTTTCGTCTACAGGGCTATCACCTGCTATGGCCGCACTTTCCAGAGCGTTCGACTAACAATACAGATAAAGAGTACAGGCTCTTCCCATTTCGCTCGCCACTACTTTGGGAATCTCGGTTGATTTCTTTTCCTGCGGTTACTTAGATGTTTCAGTTCACCGCGTTCGCCTCACATGACCTATGTATTCAGCCATGGATACTCCAAAAGGAGTGGGTTTCCCCATTCGGACATCTACGGATCAAAGCTCGTTTGCCAGCTCCCCGTAGCTTTTCGCAGGCTACCGCGTCCTTCATCGCCTGTGATCGCCAAGGCATCCACCACATGCACTTGTTCGCTTGACCCTATAACGAGTCTGTCTCATCTTTCGACGCAACAGTCGCTACAGGTTGAGTTCTCGCGTTGTGCCGTATTCCAAAATTGATGTCGGTCCGGCTTTAGCGCTTTAGCGCTTACGCCGGCCCCACTCCCGAAGGGAGTAGACCCGAATCATCTTGAGATACATCGATACAATCACAACCCGGATAGTTTCCACGTCCATCTCATTAGACGCTTCCGCTATCCAAATTACTTACTTCTTCCAGATTGTTAAAGAACGACAGCCGATACGTACTACGTATCACTCTGACTGGCTCAATCGCCAATGGGGAATACTCGATTCGTTCTCTCGAACCCAATCAAATATTCTCCATTGGGACTCCCTTCGGGAGTGAAATGCCCGTAAGCGCTGAAGCACTAACGAGCACCGCAATTGGTGGAGGCAGACGGGATCGAACCGACGACCCCCTGCTTGCAAAGCAGGTGCTCTCCCAGCTGAGCTATGCCCCCTACAGAGACTTCACCCAGGTTTCCTGCGCCAGACAACTTGGTGGGTCTGGTTGGATTCGAACCAACGACCCCCGCCTTATCAAGACGGTGCTCTAACCGACTGAGCTACAGACCCCTGAGTCTGTCTTGATTACAGCCGATAAGCGTGAGCGCTCAACTTCGCGGAAATAAGCTCGAGAAAGGAGGTGATCCAGCCGCACCTTCCGATACGGCTACCTTGTTACGACTTCACCCCAGTCATGAATCCTACCGTGGTGACCGTCCTCCTTGCGGTTAGACTAGCCACTTCTGGTAAAACCCACTCCCATGGTGTGACGGGCGGTGTGTACAAGACCCGGGAACGTATTCACCGCGGCATGCTGATCCGCGATTACTAGCGATTCCAGCTTCATGCACTCGAGTTGCAGAGTGCAATCCGGACTACGATCGGTTTTCTGGGATTGGCTCCCCCTCGCGGGTTGGCGACCCTCTGTTCCGACCATTGTATGACGTGTGAAGCCCTACCCATAAGGGCCATGAGGACTTGACGTCATCCCCACCTTCCTCCGGTTTGTCACCGGCAGTCTCCTTAGAGTGCTCTTGCGTAGCAACTAAGGACAAGGGTTGCGCTCGTTGCGGGACTTAACCCAACATCTCACGACACGAGCTGACGACAGCCATGCAGCACCTGTGCGCCGGTTCTCTTTCGAGCACTCCCGCCTCTCAGCAGGATTCCGACCATGTCAAGGGTAGGTAAGGTTTTTCGCGTTGCATCGAATTAATCCACATCATCCACCGCTTGTGCGGGTCCCCGTCAATTCCTTTGAGTTTTAATCTTGCGACCGTACTCCCCAGGCGGTCAACTTCACGCGTTAGCTACGTTACTAAGGAAATGAATCCCCAACAACTAGTTGACATCGTTTAGGGCGTGGACTACCAGGGTATCTAATCCTGTTTGCTCCCCACGCTTTCGTGCATGAGCGTCAGTATTGGCCCAGGGGGCTGCCTTCGCCATCGGTATTCCTCCACATCTCTACGCATTTCACTGCTACACGTGGAATTCTACCCCCCTCTGCCATACTCTAGCCTGCCAGTCACCAATGCAGTTCCCAGGTTGAGCCCGGGGATTTCACATCGGTCTTAGCAAACCGCCTGCGCACGCTTTACGCCCAGTAATTCCGATTAACGCTCGCACCCTACGTATTACCGCGGCTGCTGGCACGTAGTTAGCCGGTGCTTATTCTTCCGGTACCGTCATCCCCCTAGGGTATTAGCCCAAAGGTTTTCTTTCCGGACAAAAGTGCTTTACAACCCGAAGGCCTTCTTCACACACGCGGCATTGCTGGATCAGGCTTTCGCCCATTGTCCAAAATTCCCCACTGCTGCCTCCCGTAGGAGTCTGGGCCGTGTCTCAGTCCCAGTGTGGCTGGTCGTCCTCTCAGACCAGCTACTGATCGTCGCCTTGGTAGGCCTTTACCCCACCAACTAGCTAATCAGCCATCGGCCAACCCTATAGCGCGAGGCCCGAAGGTCCCCCGCTTTCATCCGTAGATCGTATGCGGTATTAATCCGGCTTTCGCCGGGCTATCCCCCACTACAGGACATGTTCCGATGTTTTACTCACCCGTTCGCCACTCGCCACCAGGTGCAAGCACCCGTGCTGCCGTTCGACTTGCATGTGTAAGGCATGCCGCCAGCGTTCAATCTGAGCCAGGATCAAACTCTTCAGTTCAATTCCTGTTACTGTTTTCGGTTGTTTCCAACCGGTCGCTCACTCAAAGCTGACAGGTATATGAATTGCTCCATAAACCTGACTTACTTTAGTGTGAGACTCTTGATACTTTTGCTTACGATCCAAGGATCGCCCGCTTCCATCAAGCGCCCACACTTATCGGCTGTTCATTGTTAAAGAGCACATCTGCGAGAAGACTTCACTACTTTCTACCGCCTTCTCAGCAGCGCTGCGTTGTCTGCAGCAGAGAAACGAGATTATGATCACTTATTCGCAGCGCGTCAACAACTTTTTTACTACCGCGTCGCGCTCCGCCCTGATCACCTTTCCG